>JAIOHO010000382.1 GCA_019912905.1 Anaerolineae bacterium | reverse complement strand
CGCCACCCTCAACAGCCAGGAGGCCTGGCAGTACCAATTCGCCACCGAGGATTTGAATCTGCCCGCCATCCGCCTGGATGACGACGGCACGCTCAACGCCACCGGCGAGCTGTGGGTCGCGCCAGAATCGAACGTCGTCGTGCGCTTCTACGTCAATCTCGATGTCGAGAATGCCTTCATCTTCGACCGCCAGCTTCCGGTGACAGGTCAGGTGATTCTGCGTTATGACCTGTACGACATCGGCGATGTGCCCAACATCACGATTCCCTTCGGCTGCTGATGGTGGCGCACCCGCCGTTGGATTCAACCCGCCGACATAAGAGGACCTGCTCATGCGCCGACTCTGCCTGATGATGGCCCTGGCCCTGCTGCTGGCGGCCTGCAATTTGCAGCAGCAGCCCCCGCTGTCCCCGACTGCCGACGACGCGCTGACGACTCCTCAGCAGGCGGCCACCACCACCCCGCCGCAGGCCGTCACTGCACTGCCGACTCTGCGGCCCACACCGACCCAACTGACGCTGGTCACCGTCACCCAACCGGCAGCTCCCACGCCGCTCGATTTCAACACCGGGGCCGGTCAGCCCACGCTCGATGCAGCCCTGGCCGATGAACGCTATGAGATTCAGGTGCGCAGCGGCGCAGCAATCGGCGTCAATTATGAAGTCACCATCGGCACCCATGGCACCGTGTCGATGACTCTCCAGGGGCCGGACGGTGTGGTCTGGCAGCAGGCCTTTACCGCCAGCGAGAGCGGGCGTAAGGAAGTGCAGATCGAACAGGGCGGCACCTACGAGGTGCTGGTCGACCGGGAAAACCTGGACGGTAGTTACTCGGTATCGTGGGATTAGTGGGCGGATCTATTCGCCAATGAAGGGAGCGTGATGGATCAGAACCTGAGTCAGACTCTGCTGATTGCTTTTGGGCTGCTGTGTGTGCTGCCCCTGATCACCCTCGCGGTGCTGGCGGTCATCGTCATCCGCATGGGTCAGCAGCGGCTTGATTCCTGGCTCAGCCCGGATGTCGCCCGGCTTGAGCAGCAGTACGAGGCGCTCCGTGCCCGTTCGCCCGAAGCCGCTTCCGAACAACTCATCACGCGCATTGTCCAGCAGCAGGCGTTCAAGTGTGGAATCGTCGGCGCGGTGACCGGCATCGGCGGCTTGATTACGCTGCCGCTGGCCCTGCCCGTCGATCTGGTGCTGTCGTTTCGCATTCAGGCCGCACTGGTCAACTTCATCGCGCATCGGTATGGCGATGATTCGTTCGAAGGGGTGGGGGCGACCGTCCGCAACACCCTGATCATGACTGGCAGCAGCCGCGTCACCCAGACTTCGACGCGCTTCCTGATGCGGCTGGCCGTGCGCCTGATCGAGAAGTCATTCTCGAAGCTGATCCCGGTGGCCGGGGCGATTATCGGATTTGGAGTCAATTACGCCATCGTGCAGGCGATGGGCCGTGCGGCGCTGCGCTGGTATGCCAGCCAGCAGGCGGCAAAAACCTGACAGGAGTGATCTGGCACGGCAGGCCGTGAACCTGGAAATTGCTTCGCCCGGAAAGTGTTTGAATATCCGTTTTTGCCGCCGGGCAATCCATGACTCGGCTGGTCGGCCAAACCTTTCGGGTTGCGTCCCGCAGGGACTTGGAATCATCAGACGGCGATTTCAATCGCTGGCGCAGAAGAACTGAACCTGATTTACCGGACGAATCAGTATCCAACTCCATTGGGACTGCTGGCTTTTTCTGAAAACTGACGACTGTCAACTTCCCTAGAATCGCTGGTTGCGCTCGACCCGTTCGTTGAGGATGTCACCCACATCCTGCCGCTTTTCCGCCACGATCAGGTCGAACCAGACGTGCGGGTAGCGATCCTTGATGCGTTCCGTCAGGGTGGCGATGTATTCCGGTGGGCAGATGACCGTCGCCGCCAGGCTCTTATCGGACATAAAGCGGTCCATCAGGCTGAGATCGGTGGTCACGATGGGCCGGAACAACTCCCAGTAGGGCCGGGCCGTCTCAAAAAACCAGCTCGTATCCACGCCCGGGCCAAAGATAATCATGTGAAAATCCGCCTGGCCGTGAATGGGGCCGGGGCCGGGGACGATAGTATCCTCCTCGACCAGCGGGTTCGCCATAACTTCGAGCGGCGGCACAGATTTGAAGTATGGCTCGGTCTCCTCCATCCGCAGGATCGCCAGCGTCTTGTCGGGATTGTAATACACGTCCTCTTTCCACAGGCACACACCGAACAGCCACGGCGGTCCCTGCCGCGCGATCCAGTCGAACATGGCGATGGTCGCCTGAGCCTGGCTGACTTCATCGTAAGGCGGATAACGGTTATCCTGCTGGTAGAGACGCCCATGATCGTCCGGCAAAAAGGGGAAGATACCGCCCTCGGTCCCGACCACCGGTACGGCCTGGGTGCCAAACCACTGCGCGCAGCGCTCGTTGAACATGCGGCCCATGGCGGTCAACCCGACCGGATCGCCGTTGGGGGTCAGCGCCGTCCCGCCGAACACCGTCCGTCCAGGGTCGATCGACTGCTGGAGCGGGTCGTAGGGATACTCGAAATGCCAGCCGGGTTCGCGGGCGACCTGTGCGCCGAGGGGCCGGGCGCTGGTTGGGCCTTCGCCGGGCACTTCCTGGTAAAAATGATTCAGGATGTAAGGATGCGTCGCGCAGTAGGCTCCATTCGCCAGCACGGTGCGGAAGCGGTCGTAATGCCGCTGGCGCAGGTCGTTGAGAAAAGCATCCATCCAGCGCACTGCGGCAGCTTTCGGATCATCGCTTTCGGCCAGCGGAATAAACCCTGGGTAACCGCCCTGGCTGATGATGAACTCTGCCCAGGTCAGCCAGTTATCGACCAGCGGGCGGATCAGGTCCTGATTGCGCCAGTCGATGTCCACGCCGGGCGGCCACTCGATGCCCAGGTTCGGCTCGTTGTAAAACTCGAACCACTGGACCCCGGCGCGCAGGAAGGCCAGTGTTTCGTCGCGCATGGCCCGGTCGAAAGCACCCGCACCGAAGCGATCGCGGTACAGGCGCACGACGGGCGTGATGCCCCGACGGAGGAATTCGACAGCATCATCGACATATTCGG
>JAIOHO010000381.1 GCA_019912905.1 Anaerolineae bacterium | reverse complement strand
CTGGTATGGCATCGGCTCTACCTGGACGGCGCTGCACTTTTACTTCAGCCAGGCGCTGCTCCAGGAGGCGGGTGTAACGCCACCGGACTTTACTGAGGGCGGAATGTGGGATTGGGATACCTTCGTCGAGAACGCCCGCCTTTTGACGAAAGATGCGGCAGGGCGGCATCCGGGCGACGAGGGCTTTGACGTGAATGACGTGGTGCAGTGGGGCATCTACGTGCCAGCCGACTGGTGGATGATGTACGACGCCATGGCGAAGGTGAACGGCGGCGAGATGTCCAGGGATGGCCTGATGACTCTGGACACAGAGGCGGCCATGGCCGGCATCCAGGCCTTTGCCGATCTTATCCATGTCCACCACGTCATGCCGGAAGCGGTCTTCCTGAGTGAGCTTGGCATGAGCGCCACGCAGATGATCGAGACCGGTCGTCTGGCAATGACCATCGACGGCTCGTGGACCCTCGCCGATGTTCAGGCGATCGAACCACCGCTGGGGGTGGGACCGATTCCATTCATGTCGAGCACCGGCCTGGACGCCGGGCAAGGCCACCTGCACACGATTCTGAACGGTTCGAAGAATCCCGATGTGGCCTGGACCTGGCTGAGCTTCCTGGCGCGTCCTTTCTACCAGACTCATTTCTGCAAGCTGGGTCTGTGGATTCCCAACCAGACGGCCATGCTGACGAAAGAGGGCATGGATGGATGGATTACCGAAGGCGTTCATCCGGCCAACTACCGGGCGTTTGTGTCCGAATATGTACCGAAGTACATGAGTCCGACCACCGTTCCAGCGGGTTATCCGCGTGCTGAAGCCCTCTTTGTGCCAGCCGTCCAGCAGGTGATGTCCGGCACAGCGCAGGCGGTGGATGTCATGCCGGACGTGATCGCCCAGGCCAATGAGATTTTGCAGGCCGATTATATCGACTCCTGATCTTCAGGCCGGAGACCCTCGTTTTTCGTTCGTTCTCATCAGGATTGAGACAGGCGATCAGGCAGGTCTCTACAGTGTAATGGGTGGCGACGGGAGCGTTTCCGCCGCCACTCGCTAATTCGTTCGCGAAGTGGAAAAGAAATCAAGATGTCGGGACAGGAAATCACCCTACCCGCCCGCAGCGCAGGACGATGGCCGCATCTCACTCTGGCGCAGCGGCGCAACCTCAATGGCTACCTGTGTATTTCGCCGTTCATTCTGGGTTTTTTCCTCTGGTTCATCATCCCCGCGCTGGTCGCCATATACCTTGTTTTTCATAAGTGGAATCTGATTGCCCCACCGGAATATGTGGGCCTCAAAAATATCGAGCGCCTGTTCAGTGACACCTTGTTCTGGCAGTCGCTGCGCGTCACCGTCATCTACACGCTGCTTTCCGTGCCTTTGGGTCTGGTGTTCAGTTTCTGCCTCGCGCTGCTGATCAATACCAAGGTCCGGGGCATCGCCATCTTCCGAACGATCTATTACCTGCCCAGTATCGTCCCGGCAGTCGCCAATGCAGTCCTGTGGGCCTGGATTCTCAATACTGAGTTTGGCCTGATGAATTCCATACTCCGCAGTATCGGCCTGAGCAAAGTGCGCTGGTTACAGGACCCCGCCATTGCCCTGCCCGCACTGGTGATCATGAGCCTGTGGGCAGTCGGCGGACCAATGATAATCTTTCTGGCAGGCCTCCAGGGTATCCCCGATATTTATTATGAAGCGGCTGAAATTGATGGCGCTGGGCGCTGGACCAAACTAAGTCAGATCACCATTCCGCTCATGTCGCCCATCATCTTCTTCAACCTGGTGATTGGCATCATCGGGACCTTCCAGGTCTTCACGGCAGGATTCCTGATTACGGATGGCGGGCCACAGAATTCGACCCTGTTCTTCGTGTTATATATCTACCGCAACGCCTTTGAATATCTGGACATGGGCTATGCCGCAACGCTGTCCTGGGTCCTGTTTCTTGTCATTATGGTCCTTACGCTGGTGGTTTTTAAATACCTCGGAAGCCGGATCTATTACGAGAATGTCTGAGAGGGTGGACGATGATTGTTGATCAACCCGGCCTGCAACAACCTGTGAGTCATGTCGCGGGACAAGGGCTTGTTGAGACCAACCGGATCTGGCGCATCATCACGATTATCGTTCTGGGCGCGGTCGCCATTGTCATGCTGCTGCCCTTTGTCTGGCTGGTGAGCAGCTCGCTCAAGCCGCAGACTCAGATTTTTCAGTTTCCGCCGCAGTGGATTCCGAATCCGCCACGTTTTGAAAACTACACCGAAGCGTTGACCTATAAGCCGTTCCATCTCTACCTGCGCAACAGCATGATCATTGTGGCGCTCAATGAGATCGCGGTGCTGGGGTCGGCCTCAATCTGTGCCTATGGCTTTGCGCGCATTCGCTTCTGGGGGCGGGAATTCTGGTTTGCCCTCGTCCTCGGCACGCTCATGCTGCCCTATATCGTCCTGGTGGTGCCGACATTCGTGATCTACAGCCGCCTGGGGTGGATCGACACCTTCCTGCCGCTTACCGTGCCCCAGTTTTTCGGTGGTGGGGCCTTCAACATTTTTCTGCTGCGCCAGTTTTTCCGCACCATCCCCGAAGAAATATCGGACGCAGCCCGTATCGACGGGTGCAGCGAACTGGGGATCTACTGGCGTATCATGCTGCCGCTGTCCAAACCCGCTCTGGTGACGATTGGCATCTTCACGTTTCTGAGCACCTGGAACGATTTTTTCGGCCCGCTGATCTATCTGAATTCGCCCGAAAATTTCACGGTCGCAGTCGGGCTGGCCTCATTTCGAGGCGTCTTGAATACGCGCTGGGACCTGCTCATGGCGGCTTCAACGGCAATGATCCTGCCTGTCATTGTGCTGTTCTTCTTTGCCCAGCGCTACTTTATCAAAGGGATCGTGATGACCGGGCTGAAAGGTTAAATCAACAGGCCACCGGAATACAGCGCCCCATCTGTTGG
>JAIOHO010000380.1 GCA_019912905.1 Anaerolineae bacterium | reverse complement strand
GGTTCGAGGTGGCCGAGCGCCTGCCCGTCTCATTTTTCCGCGCGGGTCTGTTCAAGAATCTCCTGCCGATCGACACACTGGTGGCGGCAGACAGTCTGCTTCAGCAGACCGGCCTCTTTTATGCACCGAGTATTTTCGTCCATGGCATCGCCAGGGGAATGGCGTCCGATCATCTGAGCAGCAGCGATATCTTCGCCTGTCCCGATTGTGGCAAACGGCTACGCCGCGAGGAAGATCAGATGGTCTGCGAGGCGGACGGCCTGCGATGGGCGATCCGCGACGGCATCTACGATTTCAAAGCACCGCTGGAATAACGCCAGCAGTCGAAAGTCTTCAGTATCTAACCATAAACCGTTTCGGAAGATCCAAGTGCTGAGGAAAAACGTCGGGCAGAAAGAGTCGTTTTAACTCGTTGCTCCGCACTCAAACCTCAGCACTTTCCCAGCAAACCGGAGTTTGCGGATAGATTTTAAACCTATAAATCTTCCAGATGGGCCTCGACCCACTTATTGTAAGCCCGCCGGATCGCCATCGTGCGTGGCCCCGGTGCGCCGTCGCCAATGGATTGCTCGTCGATCTCGATGATCGGGATGACACCGCGGCTGCTGCTGGTCAGGAAGGCTTCGTTGAGGTCGGGCAAATCCGACATGCGGATGGCATCGCGGCGCAGGATGAGGATGCCCGGCGCAACGGCGAAAATAATCTGCTGGGCGATGCCCGCCAGTACCTCTTCCCCGGCGGTGCGCAGCTCCCCGTTCAGGATGGCATAGAAGTTGCTGCTGAAGCCCTCCAGAATCTGCTCCTGATCGTTGACCAGCAGCCCCTGATAAATCCCTTCGGGCAGTGTCACGGCACTTCGGTCGGCTACCCAATCGTTGGTCTTGGCAGCGGGGTTGCGCCGCAGCAGGCCGGGCACGGTGACACAGCGGACCCCGCCGTTGATCAGGGCTGGGGAGGGCGGCACATAAGGTTCCAGGGTCAGGATGGCGTGATTCGGGACCTCGCGCGGCACGGTGATGCGGAACCGAACATCGCCGAACTGCGCTTTGCTGATCATCTGGCGCAGCGCCTCCCGCAGCCGCCTGCGATCCAGTTTCAGCGGGATGCCTTCGCGCGCGGCGGAGTCTTCCATGCGATCCAGGTGTGCATCCAGCTTGAGAGTCTGGAAGGTGTGGTATGTGTTGGTGACCGTGTAAATACCATCCGGCTCGTACTGGGCGGCATCGGCCAGCGAGTCGGCGCGGTAGGGGACAGCGTGCAGTCCCTGCGGGGTGAGTTCCTGGATGAAAGCGGGTGACATAGATGCCTGTCTTCTGCTGGCGACAATGGGTCCGACTATAGCGTATTCCTGGCCTGCCAGCTACACACCATTAAGTCTCATTTAAGGCCCGATTCGGTGCTTGACAGGTCGGGTAGGACGCGCTATGCTTCCCCCTGTTGTCTGGCAGGTGGTGATGGTGATGTTTACGCAACCACATCAATCTTTCATCATGATGGGTACTGGTACTACCTCACATAATACGATGCGAGGGGAATTCCGCGTGCCCTGAAACGGCCTGAACGAGCGAAGTAAATCAGAAGCGTGTGGAAATTCCCCACACGCTTTTTTTATTCTGTCATGAGGAAGGTGTGCCATGAAGCTGTTCACAATGAAGTTTGGGGGGACATCGGTCGGCAGCCCGGAGGCGATCCGCCAGGTGGTGGACATCGTTCAGGGCACGCTCGAAACTGGCGACCGGGTGATCGTCATCGTCTCGGCCATGTCCCGCGTGACCGATTCGCTGATTGACGCCGCCCGCAAAGCTGCGTCAGGGAATAAGTGGGGCTACCTCTCGACTGCCGAAGCGCTGCGTGAACGGCACATCGAGACGCTTCAGGCGCTGGTGCCGGAAGGCGATGACCGCGATCGCACCGCCGCGCAGGTAAATGCGCTGATCGACGATTACGTCAGCGTGTGCAATGCCATCAACATTCTGGGCGAATTGACGCCGCGCATCCTGGACTCCATCGTGTCTTTCGGGGAGCGCCTGAGCAGTCGGGTGATTGCCGCCGCCATGCGTGCCCGCTCGATCCAGGGGCAGCAGTATGACGCCGGGCAGTTCGTCATCACCGACGACAGTTATCAAAGCGCTAACCTGCTGTGGAACCTTACCGAAGCCAATATCCACAATCACCTGCTGCCCGCGCTGGAAAACGGCGTGACGCCGGTGATTACGGGGTTCATCGGCCAGACGCGCGACGGGGTGGTGACGACGCTGGGGCGCGGTGGCAGCGACTACAGCGGCGCGATCTTCGCGGTGGCTTCCGACAGCGACGAGCTGATTATCTGGACAGATGTGGATGGCGTCATGACGACCGATCCGCGCATCGACAAACGCGCCCGCGTGCTGCCGTATGTCTCGTATACCGAGGTTGGCGAACTGGCGTTTTATGGCGCGAAGGTGCTGCACCCCAAGACGGTTCAGCCCATTCTCGACAAGGAGATTCCGCTGCGGGTGCGCAACACCTTCAATCCTGCCTTCGAGGGAACGCTGATCGGCCCCAACAGCACCCCCAGTGCGACCGTCGTCAAAGCGGTCACGGCAGTCCGCAATGTGGGCCTGCTGACCGTCAGCGGACGTGGGATGATCGGGGTGCCGGGCATCGCCGGGCGCGCCTTTCTGACGACCGCCAAGGCCGGAGCCAATATCCTCATGATCTCACAGGCATCCTCGGAACAGAGTTTCTGTTTTGTGGTGATGGATGATCGCTCGTATGCGGTCAAAACCGCCATCGAGCAGGAATTTGAAGAAGAGATTGCCCAGCGCAACATCGACCAGATCGAACTGCTGGATGATGTGGTCATCATTACGGTCGTCGGCTCTGGGATGCGCGGGACGCCCGGCATCGCAGGCCGCGTCTTTACTGTGATGGGCACTCAGCAGATCAACGTGATCGCCATCGCGCAGGGGGCGTCGGAATGCAGCATCTCGTTTGTGATCGACGAGGCCAATCTGGAACAGGCGGTCATCGCCCTGCACGAGCTGGCGCTGGAAGCCGTCCAACCCGCTTAGGAATGTGCTCAGAATCCACAGGCTCGTCAGCCTGCTTCTGGCGGGTCTGTGGATTCTGAGGATCATACATGCCTGACGAACATCTCCCCGACACGACCACGCTACCCAGCTTGACCGTATTGCTTGACTTTCTAGCGGAATAGAGGATTCTGGCGTCGAGCCTGAATCTGGGGTCGTTCCTCATCGGGCGGGCGGATTGTGCACAATGTTTTGGGAAATTGTGCAACCTGCCGAATTTTTGACAAACGAAAAACGCCTTCTTACAATACCCACCATCCACTTAAATATAATACCGTTATGACTGATATAACGCGGGGGGCTGTTGACTGACTACACTGTCGGTGTTCTGGAAGATGCCATTGCGATTCTGGAACTCCTCCAAAGTCAGGAAGAAGGGCTAACTCTGGCGCAGATGACCGAGGCGTCTGGCTTCGTCAAAAACAAGGTCTTTCGTATCCTGTACACCCTCGAAAAACATCACATGGTTGAGCGTGATGACGCTGGACTGTATCGCCTCGGCATCCGCTTTCTGGAATTTGGACAGCATGTGAAACGCCAGACAACGCTCCTGGAAGCCAGTCGTGCTGCGATGGATTGGCTCGTCCGCGAAACCGGAGAAACCGTGTTTTTGGGGGTCGTGAACGGGACCGATGCCCTGTGTGTGGCTGCGCGCGAATCGCCTCAGTCGATCCGCCTGTTTGCCGAAGTCGGACGGCGGGCACCCCTGCACAGCGGCGGCGTTCCAAAAGTGCTGCTGGCTTACTTACCGGATGAAGTACGGCGAACTATGCTGGGCCAACTGGCTGAGTTAGGCGCGATTGAGCGGAGTGCGCTGGAACGGCAGCTTGCCCTTGTCCGTCAGCAGGGCTATGCCGTTGTGGTCGATGAACTGGATGTCGGTGCCCATTCCATTGCCGCGCCGATCCGGGATTATCGTGGGCGTGTGGTGGCCGCATTGTCGATTGCCGGCCCATCCCATCGTTTTCCTCCAGATACCATTGACCGTTTTGTCAAGGCAGTGCAGCAGGCCAGCGAACAAATCTCTCAGGCTATGGGTTATAAAACCGTCGAACCACATCGAAATGGTTCACGGCATTTGGAAACCTTGTGAACTTCAAATGAATGAGATAGGAGGAAGGTCAGTATGGTAGCCCTCTATGAAGCGAAAAAAGCTTCCCTGGAAGAAGCAGTTCTGGCTGAGCTGTCGCCGGAAGTGCCCTGGACATTGATCGAACGCTTTACGACGCTGGTCCGCGAATCCGGCAGCGAGGATGAACGAGAAGCGGCGCGCTACATCGCGGCGCAGCTGGAGGCGCTGGGTATCCCTCACAAGGTCTACGAGCCGGACCTGTTTCTCAGCGTGCCCGTCAAATCGTCGCTCACGGTGAACGGCAAGGTCATTCGCGCGAAAAGCCCGGCGTTTTCGATCACGACCGGCCCCCAGGGGCTGACCGGGGAGGTCGTTTACATACCGAGCGCCTCGTCTGCGGCACTCGATCTGCTCGATGTCTCGCCGACCGTCGATGTGGATGTGGCCGGGAAGATCGTGATGATTGAAGGCTTCGGTGGCCCGCCGCCGGTGCGCGCCTTCGAACAAAAAGGCGCAATCGGGCAGATTTACATTAATCCCGGTGTGGACATTCACTGGGGCATCTGCACGACCATCTGGGGCGCGCCGGATCTGGATAACTACCAGCGCCAGCCGCGTACACCGGTGGTTTCCATCAGCCGTCCTGATAGCGAAGCCCTGATCGAGCAGTTAAAGCAGGGGCCGCTGACCGTAACCCTGAACACGGAACTCAAAGAGGGTTGGTTCCCGTGCCCGGTGGTGGTAGCGGACATCCAGGGGCAGGAAGAACCGGAACGTTTTGTGCTGGCTCATGGACATTATGACTCGTGGGATGTCGGCATCGGCGATAACGCAGTGGGCGATGCGACGCTGCTCGAACTGGCGCGCGTGTTTTATACGCACCGCAACCAACTGGCGCGCAGCCTCAAGGTGGCCTGGTGGCCGGGACATTCGACCGGGCGTTACGCCGGTTCGACCTGGTTTGCCGACACATTCGGCCTGGACCTGGCCCGCAACTGTGTGGCGCAGGTGGACATCGATTCGCCGGGCTGCCGCTGGGCTACAGAATATTACGAAGTCTCGTGGATGACCGAGACCGAGGATTTCTGCAAGCAGGCCATTATGGAAGTCACCGGTAAGGTGGCCGAAGGCGAACGTCCGCATCAGGCTGGCGATTACTCCTTCAACAATATTGGCCTTTCCGGTTTCTTCATGCTGCTGTCGGAGATGCCGCGCGAGATGCGCAACGAGAAGGGCTACTATCCGGTTGGCGGTTGCGGCATGAATATCGCCTGGCACACTGAAAACGATCAGCTTGAAATCGCGGATAAGGATAACCTGATGCGCGATCTGCGGGTCTACGTGGCGACTTTGCAGCGTGTGCTCAACAACCCGCTGCACCCGTTCGATTTCCGCAAACTGGCTGCCGAGTTCAACGACACGCTGACCGGGTATGCCAGCGCCGCTGGAGACGAGGTGAATTTCCAGCCCGCGTTCGACGCCCTGGCCGATCTGACTGCCGCGCTGGACAGCCTGCATGCGTATGAAGGGAAGCTTTCCAGCAAACCGGTGACGGACCCGGCAGTGCGGGCTTATAACGACGCCATCCTCGAACTGGGCCGCGAACTGGTCCTGATCAACTTCACGCGGCAGGGGCGCTTCCGCACGGAACCCGCCGTCAAGGTGCTGCCGCTGCCGGACCTGGCACCCGCTAAACAGCTTGCCAGCGCCAGCGGTCACATGCGCCATATCATTCAGACGCATCTGGTGCGCGGGGTTAACCGCGTGGCCTGGGCGTTTGAATCCGCTGCCCGGTCGGTCCAGCGCGCCGTCGATACGATCGAAGGTTGAGCTACCGACATCGTCTGCTGCTGAACATCAGAAGAGGGGCGTACCGCAGGGTGCGCCCCACCGGAACCACTCACAATCGACCCACTACTTGCTTCGAGAGGTGATGAGTCATGAAGATTCTGTATCTGGTTCCCGGCCCGATGGGGCGCTCCCCGGAAGGGAAAGTCGAACTGGCACGGCGCGGCAGCCTACTGGCGAAATATGCCGCACCGGGCACCGAAACCGGAATCGAGGATGTGCCCGAAGGCCCGGCTTCGATTGAGAGCATGTATGAGGAGTACCTGTCGATCCCGGCGACAGTCCGCCGCGCGGTCGAACTGGAGCAGTCCGGCGAGTGGGATGCCATCATCCTGGGCTGTTACGGCGACCCCGGCCTGGATGCGCTGCGTGAGATGGTGTCGCTGCCGGTG
>JAIOHO010000379.1 GCA_019912905.1 Anaerolineae bacterium | reverse complement strand
TCTCGGCAGGTTCGTCCGGGAGGCCGACCACTTCGAGGTGGATCGACTGATACGATGGCTCATAACTGCCTGCCGCGCGCCGGTTCAGGGTGAGCCGTTCGCCTTCCTCCACCGCCGTGATATACACCCAACGGTATTGGCCCTGCTGATAACCACGCCCTTCCCCATCGTCCTCGTAAAGTGTGGTCTCATGCGTACCGGGATAAAACCGCAGAATCAGCCTGTCGATAGGCTGTTGACCGACATACTCTATCTCAGGCCAATGGGGAAGCACCGTCCCGGAACGGACAAACAACGGAAGGTGATCCAGCGGCGCAGGCACATCGAGGGTCTGTCCACCCGAATGCGTCTCGTTGGTCCAGTAATCGTACCAGGTCGCCCCTGCCGGTAGATAGACCATCCGACTTTCTGCGCCCTGCTGGATCACTGGGGAGACCAGCAGACTGTCGCCGAGCAGATAGCAGTCGTCCAGGTCACGGAGGTTGGCGTTATCCGGCTCGGCCATAAACAGTGGACGGATCACCGGCCAGCCATATTCCGATGCCTGAGCCACGACCGAGTACAGATACGGCAGCAGTCGGTAGCGCAGCGCGATTGTCGCCCGGTTGATGGCTTCGTAGGGCTGACCAAAGATCCAGGGTTCGTGCGGATTGGTGCCGAGTGCCGAATGCCCGCGAAAATACGGCAGCAGACAGGCTGCTTGCAGCCAGCGGGTAAACAATTCACCGTCGGCATTGCCAAAAAAACCGCCGATGTCCGGCCCCGTCATGGGTGCCCCGGAAAGCCCCATGTTCAGGCTCATCATAATGCTCAGGCGGATATGCTCCCAACTGGACGTATTGTCGCCAGTCCAGGAGGAGGCGTAGCGTGCGGTCCCTGCGTAGCCAGCCCGCAGCATATTCACGGGGCGCACGTTCGGCTTGTGGGTTTCCAGGGCCTGAAGCGAGGCCCGTGCCATCTGCATGCCGTAAACATTGTGGTATTCGAGATGCGTCCCGCCCCGCCCTTCGACGTCGTGCTGGACGTAGACCGGAAGTGTGCCCGCTGTTTCCGGCAAAAAGACGGCTGGCTCACACATATCATTCCAGACGCCGTCAATCCCACTTTCCATCAGCGGCTTGCACTGCCTTACCCACCATTCGCGCGCCGACGGGCTGGTGAAATCGGGAAAATGGCACATCCCAGGCCAGACTGATGCCGCCGCCAATTGACCATCAGGGTACTTGAGGAACACATCATCTTCGATGCCGCTCTGGTAGGTCGCGTAATCCGGGTCCACCTTGATGGCGGGGTCCAGAATCGTCACAACTTTGAATCCTTGCTCGTGCAGGGATTTGATCATTTGCTCAGGCTGTGGAAAGCGTGTGTGATCCCAGGTGAAATCCCGGTAGCCATCCATGTAATGAATGTCGAGGTAGATGACATCGCATGGGATGCGGCGCTCGCGAAAGCTGCGGGCAAGCTGGAGCACATTCTCCTGCGGAAAATAACTCCACCGGCACTGCTGATAGCCTAAAAACCACAGCGGCGGCAGTGAAATGCGCCCTGTGAGTTCAGTGAACCGCGACAACACGCGGTTGACGTCAGCCCCGGCCAGGAGATAATAGCTCAGGTCTCCGGTCTCAGAC
>JAIOHO010000378.1 GCA_019912905.1 Anaerolineae bacterium | reverse complement strand
TCGGAGATGGCGATCGCCGGGACCGCGGTCGGTGCAGCGATGGCTGGACTGCGCCCGGTTGCTGAAATCATGACGATTAACTTTGCGTTCCTGGCGCTGGATGCCATCGTCAACCATGCCGCCAAGATTCACTATATGTTCGACGGCCAGTTCACCGTTCCCCTGGTGATTCGCGCGGCCAGCGGCTGGGGCGACCAGGCCACGGCCACCCACTCGCACACGCCGGAGCCGATTTTCGCGCATTTCCCCGGCCTGTACGTCGGCTGCCCCTCGACCCCTGGCGATGCCTACGGGATGCTCAAGACCGCCATCCGCGATGAGAATCCGGTGCTGTTTACCGAGAGCATCGCGCTCTATTCCAAACCCGGCCCGGTGCCTGAAGATGAACCGGATTACCTGATTCCCATTGGCAAAGGTGACATCAAGCGCGAAGGCAGCGATGTGACCATCGTCGCCTACGCACGCGGCGTCGATTGGGCGCTGGATGCGGCGGGACGTCTGGAAAAAGACGGCATCGAATGCGAAGTCGTCGATATGCGCTGGCTGCGCCCGCTGGATCTGGACCTGGTGTTCGAGAGCTTCAGGAAAACCAACCGCTGCGTGATCGTCGAGGAATCGCTGCCGATGTACAGCTTTGGCAGCGAGATCGCGGCGCAGATTCAGGAACATTGTTTCGACTACATGGACGCGCCCATCAAGCGCGTGACGGCGATGGATGTACCCTTACCCTACGCCAAAGAGATCGAATTGATGGCCCTGCCTGACGTGCGCAAGGTCATTGACGCGGTGAAGGAGATTGTCTGATGGCACAGGATATTACCGCCTCTATGGACGGCACGCTGATCGACTGGCTGAAGCAGATCGGCGAAGCCGTCAAAAGTGGTGAAATCGTGGCGGAGATGGATGCCGATAAAGCCACCGTCGAGATCGAAGCGCCTGCCGATGGGGTGTTGATCGCCCAGGGGGTCAAACCCGGCGACAGCATCAGCGAGGGCGCGGTGATCGGGCAGGTGGGCGAATCCGGTGAAGCCGCGGCAGCACCCGGCCCGTCCAATGGGGCCGCGGCGAAGCCCTCTCCTCAGGCCCAGGCGGAACCGGCAGCCGAAGAAGCGCCTGCCCAGGCATCCGCCCCAAGCAACGGCGCACAGCAGACCGCCGTGACCGAGGATGGACGCCTCAAAGTCTCGCCGGTCGCCCGTAAGATGGCGGAAGACCGCGGCATCGATCTGGCGCAGGTCGCCGGTTCTGGTCCCGGTGGGCGCATCGTCAAAGCGGACGTCGAGAACTTCCAGCCCGGCGCGGCTCCGACCCGGGGCATGCCTGGACGGACTACGGGTGCGGCTCCGGCAGGGATTCCGCTGGCAGCGCCGACGCGCACCCCACCGCCCGAAAGCGACGATGTGGTCTACGAGGAATTTTCCACCATGCGCCGGCGCATCGCGGCCACGACGATCGAAAGCCAGCAGACGATTCCGCATTTTTATGTGACCACAGAAATCGACGTCGCCCCGATGCTGGCGCTGCGCAAGCAGTTGAACGACAGCCTGCCGGAAGGCGGCACCAGGATCAGCGTCAACGATCTGGTGGTCAAAGCCACGGCGCTGACTCTGCGCCAGTTCCCCAACCTGAACTCGCATTACTACGGGGATAAGGCCGTCCGCTACAAGCGCATCCACGTCGGCATCGCCGTCGCGCTGACTCAGGGGGGCGTCATCTACATCGTCGCTCAGGACGCCGATAAGGTGGCGCTGGGCACCCTGGCCGAGCAGAATAAGGCGATGGCGGCCCGCGCCCGCGAAGGCAAGATCAAACCAGCGGATATTCAGGGCGCGACCTTCTCCACCAGCAACCTGGGGCCGTTCGACGTGGCGCATTTCGCTGCCGTGATCAACCCGCCGGAAGCCGGGGTGCTGGCCTTTGGGACCGCTAAGAAAGTCCCGGTCGTCCTGGCGGCTGGCATCGTTGGCGTCGGCGAGCGCATGATGGTGACGATCAGCGTCGATCACCGCATCAGTGATGGTGCGGAAGGCGCGGCCTTCCTGAAAGCGTTCAAGGACATGCTGGAAAACCCAATGCGGTTGCTGATGTAGCGCTCGAACCCGGACATGGAAACAGGGCGGTGTGTCTGTGCGCTTTGCAGACGACACCGCCTTTTTGTTTGATCGAAGCGAGCGACCTGAGTGCAGGGCAAGTATCTTTTATCGGTCGCCAGGCTGACGCTTGCACGCTGCGCATCTGAACAACACCGCCCCAGATATACCAGACGATCAGCCCCAGTCCGAAAATCGCACTGAATTCAGGTGGACAGCAGCTTGGGCATCACCTGATCCATGAGCACCGCTGTGCGTTCGAGTGCGCCAAAATCATCCCCGCTGGCAAAGCGGTTGATCTGAGGGTCGAAGCTCCAGAACCCGGCCACCTCGTACAGGTAGCGGATGTAGGTGTAGCAGATGCCCAGCACCACCCGCGAGTAAATGCTGTAGGCCATGTAGGGGAAGAACAGGATCACGCCGCGATCGTGGAGATAGAGGACGATCCCCAGTTCGGCGTTGGGGTAATGCAGCTCCACATCGTCACCCGGGCCTTGCAGCGGCACCAGCGTCGCATCCAGGCGCATCAGCCGCCGCGCCAGCGCATGAGGCCGGATGCGGCGGACCGGCCAGAAGGGTTCCGGCTGCCCGCTTTCCTGGCCGTGCTCGTACAGCCATTCCATCATGGCCGGGGTCAGTTCGCCAGTTTTGGGAACGTACAGGTGAATCTCGTAGATCATGAATCCAGAGTCAGTTTACAGGCCGCGTTCGCGCAGTAACCAGCCGCGGGTCGGGCCGACGCCAATCAAACGGGATGATCCTTCAGAAAGGCGGTCACTGCCGCCATGTAGGGTTCGAACTGCTCGCGGCGGATGCTGTGACCGGCCCCGCTGATCTCGACCACGCGCACCTGACTGCCGAGTTCGAGCACCAACCGGGCGGCCTCCTCCGTGACCAGCGCGCCGCGTTCCGGGTCGGCGGTCAGCAGCAGCAGCGGAGCCTGAATCAGGCGGACAGTTTCCTGCCACCAGGTCGGTTCCACCGGGGTCTGCGTCACATCGAAAATGGCGAGGTTGAACTGCACTTTGGAATCGGCCCAGTCTTCGATGTCGATTTCATCCCAGGTTGGATTGGTGCTGCGGCAGAAACTCATGAGGTCCTCGCGCGACATACCTTTGAACTGCTGCGCGCGCATCTGCCAGGGGTTGGGTGGCCTCACATCGTCGGTGTCGTCATCCGGTTCCGTCTGCGGTTTCTCGACCGGCAGGAACCAGGGCGGATCTTCCAGAATCACGGCGCGGACGAGGTCTGGATATTCGGCAGCGGTAATGGCCGCCGTGTTCGCGCCCATCGAATGGCCCATGACCACCGGCTGATCTAGCCGCAGCGCGCCAATCAGCCCGGCCAGGTCCGCTGCATGGACTTCTGCACCATAGCCGCTTTCCGGCCCAGAGGACAGGCCATGCCCGCGCGCATCGTACATCACCACGTCGTAATCGCTTTCGAGTTCCAGCGTGACGCGCCGCCAGCACAGACCGATGTCGGTAAAGCCATGCGACAGCACCAGTGGGGGTTTGTTGCCGCCGGTACGATGCACGTTGAGGTGAATGCCGTTGGCCTGAATGTTGTGATTCGTCCAATCGCCCATGCACTGCCGCCTTTCGTAAGGGTGTGTCTATCCGATGAGCGCCTGCTCGCGGAGCCAGCCTTCGATGATTTTGCGGGTCGCCTCGGGTGCAGCCAGCGGGAACAGATGGCCGTAGCCGGGCAGGGTGATATGAGTCGCCTCTGGCAGCATCTGCTGCACCTGTTTGGCCGAGTCGGGCACATAGGCGTCCGTGTTCGCGCCCTGGAGTATCAGGGTGGGCAGCAGGCCGCGCAGCCGGGGCAGATCGTCCCAGATGTCGGCGTCGATCGACAGGTAATAATAGGCTTCCCACTCACGCGGCCAGGCCAGCTCCAGCCCGCCTCCGTTCGCGGCGGGACGCGTCAGGCTCTCGGCATACAGCCGGACAGCGGCATCCGACCAGTCGTGGAACAGCGGCTTGCCCCGCCAGTAGGCATAGGCTTCGTCCACGTTGGCAAACTGGCTGCGCCGGTTGAGCGCACTGTCAACCAGCGGGATACGCGGCGTCTGACCCTCCGCACGCGCCTGGCGAATCGCATTGGTAATATAGACCGGCAGCAGCGTGGGATCGAGCAGGATGAGCGCACGAAAACGCTCCGGCTCGGTCAGGGCAGCTCGGATCGTGGCGACGCCGCCGAAGGAATGCCCGACCGCAATCACGTGGTTCAGGCTGTACTGCCGCAGGCCGTGGAGAATATCGTCGGCCAGGTCCTGCCAGGAGCCAACGGCTTCCGGCGGCGGGTCGATGTGCGGCCACAGCGCGCGCGGCGGCAGGCTGACCACCCGGTACTGGGCCGTCAGCGGCTGGAGTAACGGTTGGTACGTTTGCGGCGGGAAACCGTTGGCGACCGCCAGGTGCATGACCGGCCCCGCGCCGCCGAATTCGTAAAGTGGTGGTGTGTCCATGCCCGCATTATAATCGACCCGTTCGTCTCTGCCTACAGAGAGGTTGTCGTATGGTTCTGACTCCCTTCATCCTGCCGGTTCCGGCGGATGCGACCGAGTGGGATGCCCGCAAGGTCCAGCTTCGCAGCCAGCTTTATCACCTGCTGGGCGACCTGCCGCCGTTATTCACGCCCAACCCGGACATCGTCGAGACGGAGCGCCGCCGGGGGTATCGCCTGGAAAAGTTCGAGTTTGCCAACGGCCTGGACGACAGGGTTTCCGGCTATGTGCTCGTGCCGGATCAGCACAACGGCGCGGCGGTGCTCTACTGCCATTATCACGGCGGGCGCTACGAGCTGGGCAAAGACGAATTGTTCGCTGAACCGCTGTGGGAGGAATGGGCCAACGAGACGCCGCGCGGGGTGGCGCTGGCGCAGGCCGGTTACGTTGTCCTGGCGATCGACAGCTATGCCTTCGGCGACCGTCAGCATCAGGGTCCCGCCGGAACGCGCGAGTCCGGACGCGAGACGGAGATGGCAC
>JAIOHO010000377.1 GCA_019912905.1 Anaerolineae bacterium | reverse complement strand
ATGACAGGCCGCGCAAAGCAGGAAAAGCTGTTGGCCCTGTTCGACAATGGCTGAATCGTAGCCAGTATTTGCTGAAT
This sequence comes from Anaerolineae bacterium, assembly GCA_019912905.1. GTDB lineage: Bacteria > Chloroflexota > Anaerolineae > Aggregatilineales > Phototrophicaceae. The sequence continues at coordinate 8,065 of JAIOHO010000377.1, read as the reverse complement.
TGACGCTATCGGACTGGCTCACTGCTGCGCCAACCTGCGCTGTATCCGTGGTGGTTGACAGTTCGGTTGGTGTCGCTGAAGGTAGCCGTGTCTGAGTCGGTCGTGGCGTCGGTGTCGCCGTTGGTGTTAAACGGGTGGGCGATGGAAGTGGCGTGCTGGTCGGGCCAATCTGTGCAACTGCAACGCTTCCCCCACCATCAGAATCTGATCGTGTGAGCGGCATGCTTGAGAATATCAAACCGCCGATGACGGCAAAATTGATGATGAATATGAGCGCAACCAGATTCGCATTGAGCGGGTTTGTATTTTGCGTCGGCTGGTGCTGTGACATGTTATTCTCCTGAGTTCACTTCGGCTTCGTGGTTCTTATGACTGACAATTCATTGACTACGGAACCACGACTTCTTGATCAAAAACCTGTTCAAATTGGCGACCATCAGCCAAGGTAACTTCCACTGTTACAACCCAGTCACCTGCCATTGTCCAACGCAGGGGCACAACATATTGACCATCGCCAGTGTGTTCACCTTCGCCAGAGACCGGCATCATGCCTTCGTGCGCCATGTCGCCGGTAATGTTGACACTGGCATCGGTGATCGGATTGCCGTCGCCGCTGGTCAGGGTGATCGTCACCGTCGCGTCGCCACTGCGCGCCGGATCGTTGTCCGACTGATAAGTGATATTCACCTCTGCATCTTCGGGCATGTCCATACCGTTTTCGGCAGTCGCGTCAGCCTTCATGTCCATACCGCTATAGCGGTTGATGACACTTTCGCTGGACACTGCTTCCACAAAGAAGTCAAACGTTTCGGTGATCTCGCCGCCGTTATCCGGCAACTGCGCCGTGATGGTCACAATCCAACCACCGCCCATCGTCCACTCAAATGGCACCCGATATTCTCCGTTTACGCTTTCGCGGGCTTCACGATCTACGGGTGTCATGCCTGCGTGATCCATGTCGCCATGAATCCGAAGTATTGCGCGGTCAATCGGGGAGTCACTCGCATCTCTGAGGGTGACGATCAAGGTGGTTTCACCAACTGCTAACGGCGCCGGTTCAGCCCGAACTGACATATCGACTTCAACGGACGCAGACGAAGACACATTCTGTTGACCACAGGCGGCCAGTACCAGCATAAGGAGAAACATCAGGAACAGACTGAACGGTGCTATCCACCCCTTCATCGCATACTTCCTTTAAGGATGAACTTTTCCTGGTGCGAGAACAGCGCTACTGCTCCCAGTATTGGCACGACAGTCCAGATCACCAGCCCCAGCAGCAGCAGTGGCAGCAAGAGATCACCAAATTGATCAGTGGCGTACAAACCGGCTGGCCCCAGGACTTCCAGGTTGGCCTGAATGGTCAGGATCGACGCGATTTTGAACATCTGAAGTGGATTGAGTATGGCGATGAAAAACACCACTTCGATTGGTAGTTGCATGGATACTGCCGTCCCCATGATGCCCAGATCGCCAATAAAGACGAGAAACAGCCACATGAACAGCGCGCCGCCCAAGGCCGCCGCCGTTTTCTGTGCCAGGGTAGACATCAGGAAGCCGAGACTGAGCATCGCCAGTGCCAGAAAATAGGCCAGTATGACCGTTAGCAGATAACCGCCTGCATCCTGAATACCGCCTTGCAGTGCCAGCCCGACGCCTGCGACACCAAAGCCTAATGTCAGTGTTGCCAGCAGTGCGCCCGCCATACCGAGATATTTTCCCAGCAGGACTTCGACCCGGTTCACAGGCTGAGCCAGCAGGTAGACCAACGCCCCGGTCTCGCGGTCGCCCGCCAGATTAGCCGAGCCGAGTGTCAGTCCGATCAGCGGCACAAACAGCAGCACCAGATTAATCAGGCTGGCAGCGGTACGGCTGAAACTCATCATTCGAAACTGCGTACCACCTGGCTGGATCAAGGCAGACAGCGCCAGCGCCAGCCCAGCGAACGCGATAGTAAACACGATAAACCAGCGGTTGCGCATGGCATCGCGTAGTTCCTTCCTGGCAATGGTTCGAATATTGGCAAATTCAGTCATGGTTTGCTCCCTGGAGAACCAATTCCCCATCGATCAGGTCAAAGTCTTCAACCGGGATACTTGCCGCCTCCAGTGATCGCAGCGGCTCGATTTTCCCGCCTAGATTGACCTGGACGTAGAAGCTGCGGCCATTGGGCATATAGGTAAATCCCCCTTCGTCGAGGACTTTTCGCGTGTCTTGTTTGTGGTGTGCTGCAACCCAGATACGCAGCCAACGATGCAGCCCCAGTTTTTCGGCCAATTCATGTGGCTGACATTCCAGCGTCAGGCTGCCATCTGCCAGTACAAGGACACGCGTGCCCAGGGCAACCACTTCGTCAAGGCGGTGTGAGGAAAAGACGATGGTCTTGCCAGCCTGATTGAGATTTTGAACGGAATGGATGAAATCGCGCTGCGCTTTCACATCGAGGTTGGCGGTTGGCTCGTCCAGCACCAGCACGGGCGGATCGGCCAGCAGCGCGACTGCCAGCGCCAATCGCTGTTTCATACCACCAGAAAGCATATTGACCCGCTTGGCAGCATGTTCTTCTAGCTGCACCTGTAGCAGCACCATGCTGACCCGCTGTGCCGGTGCTTTTTTGAGACGCGCATAGAAATGCAGCGTTTCCAGCACGGTCATGTCGTAAAAAGCCGCTTCCTGAGGCACATACCCAATCGCCGCCCGCGCCACCTTGCTGTTCTTGCAGACATCGATGGCGTTGACGGTCAGTTCACCTTCAAAGCCCTGGACACCGAGCAGACAGCGCAGGGTTGTCGTCTTACCGGCACCGTTCGCGCCCCACAGCGCCACCGATTCACCAGCTTCAATGGCAAATGAGACATCGTTCAGGGCTGCGTTCTTGCCATAATGTTTGGTTAGATGCTTTGCAATAATCATCATGATTACCTTTACTTATGCCCCGGCCCGAACCCGGTCATCATCCTGAAGCGTAAGCCCCCAGCTGATTGGCCGTTCCCGCAACGCCAGCACACAGACGCCGGTTCCGATACCCAACAGCAGACAAGTCACGGCGAGCAACGGTAGCGATGCATTCTGGGTGTTAGGCGCGGGTAACGTCGGCATTTGGTACTGCATCAGCGGGGCCTCATCCACGACTTTGGGATCGGGTCGCAGGGACGGAAAGGCCGACGCAGCAAAATCAATCGCCTGGCTCGCCGGGCTAAACGTAAACAGCCGCAGCACCGGTTCGCTGTCGGCCAGGCTTTCAAACAGTTTTTCGGCACGATACGGCACATCCCCTGTACCATCGGCGTTCCCGTCGTAACCGACATAATCGCTCCAATAATTCCCTATACCGTTCTGTTGCCAGGTATTATTCAGCAGATTGCCACGTCCCTGCACGCTGACCTGCTGATGATTTTCAAGAAAGGTGTTGGATTGGAAGACATTCCGTTTTGTCGAGGGCAGTGCTGCGATGCCCATATCGTTATAGCCAAAGAAATTGCCTGTGACATAGTTGGTGGCATCCACCAGTGCGGGCGAGTTGTCGATGTATAAACCGGCCCGGTTGCCAGCCAGCACATTGTCTTGCAGGGTCACATAGTCCATATCCTTGAGGGCAATCCCGTAACCGCTTGGCCCCCGATTCCGCAGCATCCGGTTGCCGGTCATGGTCAGGTGCTGCGAGTACATCAGGTAACTGCCAACCGAGTTAGCTTCGAAGGTGTTGTTTTCCACGTTGGCATGACTGCTGTACATGAAGTGCAGTCCATAGCGGCTGCCGCGGACGGTATTGTTGATGATGGTGATGTCCTGCGCGTACCAGATAAGCGTGTCACGGCAGTTGGTCACAGTGTTGGCGCTGATGGTGACATGGTTGCTGTACCATACGCGGATACCGTCGCCGCGCAGACCCAATTCACGGTCGAAGCAGCGCACCTCATTTTGATAAGCAGTGCCTTCGTTTGCATTGGCGAAATAGATGCCAAACAGCACATTCTCAACCGTATTATTGGCAACCGTGACCCGTGCTGCCTGGACGACGATGCCGGTATCTTCATGGTTGACATTGCTGCCCGAATTACGCACGGTGAAGCCCTCGAAGCGGGTATCGGGCGCGTTGATCATGACCAGGCTGCCCGTTCCCCCTCCATCAATCGCGGGCTGTCCCACGCCAACCAGCGCCACACTTTTTTCGATGATGAGCGGCGCAGCATAAACACCCGCATGAACCTCAATAACATCGCCCGGCATAGCAGCTTCCAGCGCTGCCCGAATCGTGGTGTAATCGCCATCAGCCGCGACCACCAGCCGATTGCCATCGCCCTGTGCTTGGATTGGTGAAACAAAGATCAACAGAATCAGTGTGGTCAACAATGTCAGTTTGATGCGACCGGCTTGATATACGTGCATTGACTACGACTCCCTGGATGCTGCCCGCGAGCGAAGCATTCGAATGAGCAGGGCGGCGCTGACCAGCACAACAGCGACGACTGCCAGATACCAGCCGGTATCGACATAGGCGACGGTCTTGAACTGACCAATGACACCTTCGCCAATAATCGGCGGCGTGAATGGCTCAATCGCACTGGATAACGGTGCATACGGGTCGAGGTTTTGCCCGTAGTTGTTCATCCAGAAGGCCAGATCACCGAGGAAGATGAATGGGAACGCAATGGCAGGCAACGTCAGCACCCACGCCCAGCGTCGGCGCAGGAAGGCGGCGACTACCAGCAGCACGACCATGATGATGACGGCTGGAATGGCAATCGAGCGCTCAAAAGAGGCGGCGTTGTACAGCGATTGCATTCCGATGTAATGGTTCAACCCGTCAATTTCGCGGACTTCATCCAATCTGGGGTCCTCATCGCCGGTCATGCGATTGACAAATACCCGCATTTGCAGGCCGCCGGGATACTGTGGGGCTTCTAACACCAATCCCCAATAGGGGAAAGCAATGGAAGCGATCACCAGCACTGATGCAAGGAGCATCAAGCCGGTGGGGATCCACGTCAACAGGCGCGGTGCAGTCTTGTCTGAACGTTTGTCTTCAGAGAGCGTTTCCGATTGGCTCATCGTTTGTGTTGCCATTCTCTACAATTCCTTCATGACTTGCTTGAACTGAAAGGTGTTGGGATGGGCATTTTCACCCACCCCAACGAATACCATGCCGGTTACTGTGGCTGGATGGTGAGATACCCCATCATCTCCAGGTGGAGCGCCGAGCAGAATTCGAGACAGTAGTAGCTGAAAACACCGGGTTCGGTCGCGTCGAATTCAAAGGTGATGCTTTCCCCAGGCTCAATACTCAGGCTAATGCCGTAGTACGGGATCGAGAAGCCGTGCGTGGCGTCACGCGCGCGTTCCACGTTCGTGATCGTCCAGGTCACGTGATCACCTGCCTGAATATCAATGTGTTCCGGTGTAAAGTGGCTGCGCACTGCGGTCATGCGCACCGTCACATTATTGCCATCACGCTCAACGCCTTCCGTACCCTGCGTCACCGCATTCGGATCAACCGACTGTGTGAGCGGATTCCAGCCGACCTCCGGGTATACTTCCCAGGCAGAAAGCTTGTCGGCTTTGATGATCTGGGCGTAATGCGGTTCACCACCGGTGAAGGGCATATCGTACAGAAGCTGGAGGTTGTCACCTTCCTGTCCAATATCGATCAACTGGAAGTTCTGCGGCAGCAGCGGCCCGGTTGACATGAAGCGATCCACTGACCATTTGTTCAGGGAGACGAGGAGGTTGCCATCGGGCGAAACTGTGTCGCCCTCGGCTGTCGCAATGTGACCGACGTTGTACTGCACCGGGATCTTGCTGATGAGTGACCAGCCATCCTGGGGGCGATAGCCTTCCGCGCCGATGCTCCATCGTGCGACCGCGCTGTCGAGAAACAGACTGGTGTAAGCATATCCATCAGGACCAAACTGCGTATGGAGAGGGCCAAGTCCAACTTCAACCTGCGCTTCGAGGACACGCTCATAATCCAGAATAGGCACACCATATTGATCGGTCTCGAAGCCGCCCGCTGCGATAGTGTCCATGATTTTCTGGAAGCTGTAGACGGTGACATGCGGGTCCAGCTTGCCCGAAACGACGATGTAATCACCGCCCGGTGCGATGTCCACGCCATGCGGGCTGCGTGGTTCGGGTGTGAAGAACAGCAAGTTGTTCTCAACAGCCGTATCGAGTGGAATAACCTGCATCCCGGCAACTTCAACCGTACTACCTGCTTTGTAGACCTCAATGGCAGCGTTCAGGTTGATGACATGCATAAAGTCCGTTGTGTTACGACTTACGCCCGCTTCAAACGGTGGATTGCCTGCTTCGATGCCGCCAGTCGCCAGTTCGGTATTGATCGAGTTGCAGAAGACCCAACCTTCAGAGACGAGCTTGCCCGCATCGCACAGATCTTGCCAATAGGGCGGCAGTTCCATTGCAAACGACTGACTCATGTCGATACGTCCGGCTTCGCGGTCGAATTTCCAGAAGGTGATCATGCCGCGATAGTCGCTCTCGTAGTCCGCTAAGGGTACGAACTCGCTGCCGAGCGGCTGCGCGTATTGACCGCCCTCGATAATGTATTCGGTATTGGGTGTCACGAAAGTTCCGCCGTGATCGTTCAGGAACAGCGGGTTATTGACGATTTGCTTGGTCTCAAAGTCGCGCAGGTCAATGACAGCGATACGCCCATTAGCCTTGTCGTTAATGAAAACCCACTGCCCGTCATAGTCGCCATTGGTTTCGCTCAGTGCCGGATGATGCGTATCGGCCCAGCGCACCGGTCGCCCGTTGATGTCACCACCTGCCAGCACTTCTTCGCCTGCGCCATAACCATAGCCCTGCCAAGGTTCCGGGGTAAAGACGGCGATGGTGCGCAGCAGCCGCATCGACGGCATACCGACCACGAACATCTGCCCGCTGTGGCCGCCCGATGCAAACATGACGTATTCGTCCATGACGCCGCTTGGTGTGTAGGTCATGGCAGCCGCCCGCAGGTCAGCTTCAGTCAGCCCTCGTTGTTCCGCGATGGTCTGCCAGTCGGTGGTGCTGCCCTGAGCGCTGGTGATGGTTTTGGGTGCAATCACCACGGCCAGTACAGCAGCAACAATTAGGACAGTCCCGATGAAAACTAGTTTTGAAGATAACCGTTGCGAAATCATCTGTTGCTTGTCTCCTTAGCCCACGAGATACGAAACGTCTGTTTTTGTACTGTATTCCTCACAGCACCTTCGTATCTTCATGATGGAATGGAAGGACAAAGCCAGATGTGACCCAAGTCACATCGAGTGATGGATTTCACGAATGGAGGCGCTAACGGGCTTCCTGAAAAGCAATCGCGCGGAGGGCTTCGAGATCGCGGATGAGGATGCTGCTGCGAGTCATGCGAACGAATTCACCATCTTCGAAGCGCCTGAAGGTGCGGTAGACCACTTCGCGCGCTGTGCCCACCATATCGGCGAATTCCTGCTGCGATAGCAGTCGGTCGAACATGATGCCGTTCTCATGAGGCTGACCTTCGACCTCGGCACGCGCGATCAAGACCATTGCCAGACGCGAGGTGACATCCCGAAATGCTAGGTCATGCACTAGGGTAACGAACTGCTTGAGGCGATCGGTAATGAGTCGGAGAAAAACTTCTTGGAAGTCCGGGAAGTCGTCTAACAAGGATTGCAGCACATCGGGCGGTAATGTAATGGCCGTAATGGGTGTAAGGGTCGTTGCGGTATAGGGGCTGGGCGCGTTGGTTGGCAGCGACTCCGCACCCAGACAATCTCCGGGAGCAGGCAGTGCCAGAATCTGACATCTGTCTTTGGATTGGCGATACAACTTCACCCGGCCCGATTGCAGGAGGTACAGAGCGCTGGGGGGATCGCCCTGCAAATAGAGATTGACCCTAGCCGGATGCTCTACCAGCACCGCTTTCTCAGCGATACAGCGCTGGGTGCGTGGGCTGAGCAGCGCGAATAGTTGAAGTTGGGATAACAACTCGACGCTGACCATCATGCAATTGCCATTATCGTACGTCACCATGCAGTCAGCATAGAGGGTTCTGAAACCAGATGATGTGACCTAAATCACG
>JAIOHO010000376.1 GCA_019912905.1 Anaerolineae bacterium | reverse complement strand
CATCTACCGTAGGCGTGGGTCAAAAATATCGCGCACCCCATCGCCGATAAAGTTGAACGCCATCACCAGGCTGGCGATTGCCAGGCCCGGAAACAACCACATCCACCACTGATCGAAAAAATCGATACCCACCGCCACCATCCGCCCCCACTCCGGCGACGTCGGGTCCGGGCCGAGGCCGAGGAAGCTCAACCCGGCAAAGGTCAGAATCGCGTTGCCGATGTCCAGCGTCATCAGCACCACTGCCGGCGCAATCGCATTGGGCAGAATCGTTCGAAAGAGCAGGTAGCGCCCGCCCGCCCCCACACAGCGGGCGGCATCCACATATTCATTGTTCTTGATTTCCAGCACGATGCCGCGAATCAGGCGCGCATAACTCGGCCACCAGACGATGACCAGTGCCAGAATTGCGTTGCGAATATCCGGCCCCAACGCCGCCGTCACCGCCATCGCCAGGATAATGGTGGGGAACGCCATAAACAATTCGGTGAAGCGCATCAGCACCTCATCCCAGATTCCGCCCAGATAACCAGCCACCGCGCCGATCAGCACGCCGATGACGCTGCCAATGAGGATGACAGCCAGTCCTGCGGGAATCGTAATGCGTGCGCCGTACAGCACCCGGGTGAAAATGTCGCGCCCCAGTTCGTCCGTGCCCCACAGATACCCCCGGCTTCCCGGTGCCTGAAGACGATCGGTCACGTTTTGTTGCAGCGGGTCATGCGTGGCAAGCACCGGGGTGATCAGGGCGACCAACAACCACAGCAGGACGATGACCAGCCCGATCAGCACCAGCGGGTGATGCATGACCTGATAGCGAACATACGCGAACTGGTCACGCCACGCGGATGCGCGGATCGAGGAAGTAGTAGAGGATATCGACAATGAAATTCACCGCCACATAAATAAATGCAATCAGAATACTGACGCCCATAATCGCCGGGAAATCCTGCGAGGTGGACGCGCGAAAGGCGTACCGGCCAATCCCCGGCCAGGCGAAGATGGATTCGATCAGGACGGAACCGACCAGCAGGTTGCCATAGGAGATACCGATAATCGTCACCACCGGAATCATGGCATTCGAAAGGCCGTGGCGGATAATCACCCAGCGTTCTTTCACACCTTTGGAGCGCGCGGTGCGGATGTAATCCATCCCCAGCACTTCCAACAGCGACGACCGGGTAATCCGCGCGATGATCCCGGCCACGTAGCTCCCTAGAATCACGCTCGGCAGAACGAGATGTGAGAGCGCATTCCCGAATTTATCCCACTGCCCGGCCAGTGCGCTGTCGAGCAGAAAGAGTCCGCTGACGTGCGGCGGGTCGCGGACGATAAAATCCAGTCGGCCCGGTCCGGCCACGATGCCGAGATGGACATGCAAGACCGTCAAACCGATCAGCGCCAGGACAAACACGGGGAAACTGACCCCCAGAACCACGAAGGCGCGCGCCAGATAGTCGATCCACGTGTTTTTCCAGACCGCCGATACGATCCCGACGCCGACCCCCATCGCCAGGCCAATCATAATAGAAAACGTCGAGAGTTCGATGGTCGCCGGTAAGAACTGCTGGATGTCGTTGATCACTGGCTTGCGGGTTTTGATCGACGTGCCCAGGTCGCCTTGCAGCAGGTTGCCCAGGTAGGTCAGGTACTGCTCGGCCAGAGGTTTGTCCAGCCCCCATTTTTCACGAAACGCCTGGACCACCGCTTCGTCATTGAGCGCATTCTGCGGCAGGTTGGCATTGATGGGGTCGGCGGGCACCGCATTGGCAATCAGAAATGCCACCAGCGTGATGCCCACCAGGAGGGGAATCACGAACAAAAAACGCCGGAGAATGTAAGCCTGAAGGGACATGATCGAAACCGGAACAGGGCGGTGGAGCGCGTTTCCGGCCCCACCGCCCAACCGTCCGAATTATTCCGCGCGGCTCAGCAGGGCAACATCCAGTTCCCACTGCGGATGCCACACGTAGCCCAGAATGTTGGCGCGATAGGCCCGCTGGGTGGGCGGGACCATAAAGGGCGCAAACGGGCTGCTCTGCTGCATGAAATCCTGAAGCTGGTTGAACAGTTCCGTACGCACCGCCGGGTCCGATTCTACCTTGGCCTGCTCGACCAGTTCGGCGATTGACGGGTCCACCATGTCGGTCGTCCAGTTGGCGCGCTCAGCAGCAACCTTGCCACCCGGCGCAAACGACAGCAGATCGATTGGGTCGAGCACATCCGGCCCCCAGAACCAGTAGCCAAACGCCTGCTGGCCGTTGCGATATTCCTCCAGCGACACCTGAAGCTCGCCAGGATTCAACGTGACATTGATGCCCGCTTCGGCCAGGTCCGCCTGGATCTTCTGCGCATTGGTGCTCATCACCACACCCGGCGCGGTAAAATCCGGGTAGCTGAGCGTGAGTTCGAGACCATCGGGGTAGCCTGCTTCCGTCAGCAGTTCCTTCGCCTTATCCAGGTCACGGGTAAAGGCCTTATCCTGCTGGTAGGCACCCGCCAGGATATAAGCCATATTGGTGCCGGGGGTCACGCTTCCCGGCCACAGGGTACGATAGCCTTCGTAATCCAGCGCATAACGAATGGCAAGCTGGACATTAGGGTCTGAAACCGGGCCGCCGATTTCGGGGTCCGCATTCATCAGCAGGAAGTGCGTCCACTGGCCGGGGCCATTGAAGATGTGAAGGTCCGCATTGCCTTCCAGTTCCACGATCTGATCGGGCGAGAGATCCAGCGCGATGTCGATCTGACCGGATTCAAGCGCGGCTTTCTGCGTGGCCGCTTCGGGGATATTGACGATGATTACGCGGTCAAAGTATGGGGCGTCGCCCATATAATTCGGATTGCGCACCAGGACCGTTTCGTCCTGCGGTGCCCAGCTTTCCAGCATATACGGCCCGGTGCCTTCGGTGTGCTGGTCCATGTAGTCGCGCGCCGTATCGGTCTCCGCCGCGTCAGCTGCGTCGGTACCGCCGTTGGCCTGCACCACATCCGCATTGGTGATCGAGAACACCGGATTGGTCAGTTCCACCAGGAAGGATGGACGCGCAGCAGGCAGCGTAATAGCGACGGTCTTCTCATCGACCGCTTCCACACTGGCGATGCGATCCGGCCCGGCCAAAAATCCTGGATTACCTTTGACATTCTGAAGCCGCATGTACGAGAACACCACGTCATCCGCCGTCAGCGTATCCCCATTGGTGAATGTAGCACTGGTGTCCAGCGTAAAGGTGTAAACCGTACCGTCGTCAGAAATTGTCCAATCCGTCGCCAGGGATGGCAGGATCGCACTGGCATCCGCATCGGGGAAGGTCACCAGCGTATCATAGGTGGCGCGATGCACCATACCCGTCGTCGGCGTGAAGCCGTGCGCCGGGTCATACGAGTCGGTCTGTTCGGCGTGGCCGATGACCAGAACCTTTTCCTCCTGCGCGGCCAGTCCGCCGCCGACCAGCAGCATCGTTATGCAGATAGCAAGACATAATGCCAAAACCCGCTTTCGATCCAGCATCTTCTAACCCTCTCTCTCCCACAAGATTAACGAAATTACGGGGAACACATGGCGGGGATTATATTGGCCCTGCGCGTGACCGTCAAGAAATCTGACAGAGCCAGCTTACTGACAACGGCCAGCGCCTATGCTATAGTCGGGGCCATCGACTCGCAAACACAATCAGGTCAAAGAGAACATGAACTACGGCGAAAGATTACAGGTCTTCCAGAAAAGTCTCGGGGGGATGGCAGACGCCGCCTTTTTTCCCATGTCCGCCGATCTGCACTATCTGACCGGCGTCCCCCGTGACATCCCCAATTTCGGCTGGACGATGCACCCCGGCGCGTGGCTGGAAGGCATCTGGATCGCACCGGGCAAAGATGCGGTGCTGACCCTGCCGCGCATGACCGCCGAATTCGGCGGCCTCAGCGATCTGAAAGGGGTCGAAACCCGCGTGCTCGGCGATTGGGATGAACCGGCGGCCTTGGTGAGTGACATCCTGGCGAAGTTTGACCTGCCGCCGAATCCTCGCATTGCTGTGGGCGACCGCACCCACGCCGAAACGCTGATCCACCTGCAAAATCTGCTGCCAGGAGCGACCTTCGTCTCCGGCACGAGCATCCTGCGCCAGCAACGCCTCATCAAGAGTGCCGAGGAAATCGCCGTGATGCGGCAGGCGGGCGCGATTACCGAAGCTGCCTTTGCCGATGTAATCAGAAACCTCAAACACGGCATGACCGAACTGGATGTCATCAGTGAGGTCAATTATCAGCTGCGGCGGCATGGCTCGCTGGGCGAGTCGTTCACCACGTCGATGTACAACTCCGGTCCCCATCACCCGCTGATCTTTGGCGACCGCGCCGACAAATCGCTGCGGGTGCTCAATCCGCCGGTCGCCCTGCTGTTCGACTTCGGCTCGATCTACGACGGCTTCTGTTACGATTATGGCCGCACCGTCAGCTTCGGCCAGCCGGACGAGGAAATGCAGCGCGTCTACAATCTGATTATGCAGGCTCAGGCCGCCGGGGTCGCTGCCCTGAAAGTCGGGGAGAACACGACTACACAGGCCGATGC
>JAIOHO010000375.1 GCA_019912905.1 Anaerolineae bacterium | reverse complement strand
GCCAAAACGGGCGTACCTGGGAATGTCCGAACTTTTTCCCGCTGGGCGATCAGTGGGTGCTGATTCTGTCGGCGCACATCGGCGGGAAAACCGGTCTGGTCTTCTATTTTGTGGGCCGCTATGAGGATCATCAGTTTGTGCCCGAAGTCGAGGGTACGCTGGATCATGCCTATCTTTACGCGCCGCTGACGACGCAGGACGACCAGGGCCGCCGCCTGCTGTGGGGCTGGCTGCGCGAAGGCCGCCCGGTCCCGGCTCAGGTCGAAGCGGGTTGGTCAGGCGTGCAGTCTGTCCCGCGCATGCTGACGCTGCTGCCCGACCACCACCTGGGAATGGAACCCGTGTCCGAACTGGCCGCCCAGCGCGGCAGTCACCACCATTACGCCGACATCGACCTGAGCACTCTGGCCGAGCATTTTACCCTGGAGCCGGGGGGCCGCGCGCTGGACATCGAGGCGGAATTCACACCTGGACAGCAGGGAACCTTCGGCCTGAACGTGCTGTGCGCCGCGGACGATTCGGAATACACGTCGATTCTGTACGACGCCCAGACTCAGCAGCTGCGCATCGAACGGGAGCATTCCAGCCTGGATGAACGAGTCGATCATCAGGCCCACAGCGCTGCGCATGTGCTGGCCCCGGACGAACCCCTTCAGCTTCGCATTCTTGTCGATGGCTCGGTGATCGAAGTCATAGCCAATCAACGCACCAGCATCACCAGCCGCGTTTACCCCACCCGCGCGGACAGCGTCGCGGTGAGGCTCGTCGCCCATGACAGCGATGGCCGTCTGCGGTCGCTGCATGCATGGGAAATCCGGTCCATCTGGCCCGCCTGACCCGTTAGCGAATAGGAGGTGACGATCGTAAATCGAAGGAAATTGCAGTTTTCGTACCGGATCCGCGTTATGATCACCGCAAATAGATTTAGGAGTTTACTATGCAACGCAAGATGAGTCGTCGAGAGATGTTGAAAGCGACGGCAGCCGGGGCCGCTGGCCTGGCCTCCGGGTTGAGCGCCGCGACCGTACTGGCGTCGGACGCCGCGTCGGGTTTCGCGGCACCACCCCTCCAGGATGCGGTCACCATTCGCTTCCAGGAAAGTGAGCAGGAATACGCCGACGTGGTGGCAGCCTATAAGGAAGTCGCCCCCAACGTCAACATCGAGTTCGTCAACATCACCGGTGTGGACCATGCCGAGATCGCCAGCAAGATTCTGGCGCAGCTTGCCGCCGGACAGCCGGTGGACATCGGCTATGCGGCCACGGAAGCGACCCAGCTTTACGCGGGTGAAGGGCTGGCGCTGCCGCTCAAGAACCGCGTCATGGACTCGCAGGCCGACCTGGCCGAGTACTTCTCGGATGTCAGCCCGGTACTAGTCGAAACCGACCTCTACCAGGACGACCTGTACCAGCTTCCGCGTGACTTCAACGCCGCCAACATGTACTTCAATACGGCCCTGCTCACAGAAGCTGGCCTGGAAGTGCCCGGTGAAGAATGGACCAAGGATGACTTCGTCGAATATGCCAAGGCGATGACCGGCATCGGCGGCGGCGATTCCTTCGGTTACGGCTGGACTAATCGTCTGTGGGGCAGTTGGACTCCCTGGTTCTTCGTGAACGATACCAATCTGCTGGCTGAAGAGCGCGCTCCCGGCGGCGAATGGCTGTGGGGCACCTTCTACAAAGATGATCCTAACGCGGCTGGACGCGGCGGCGGCTGGCTCTGGCCCGCACCACAGGCCAACAACCCGGCCATGGTCGAAGCGCTGGAATTCGTCGTTTCGCTGACCGAGCAGGGCCTGACCCCGGTGGTCGAACTCGGCGGCGGCGCCACGCTCCAGGGCTTCTTCACCAGCGGTAAACTCGGCATGACCCCGGCAGGCGGCTTCTGGTCGGGCGGCCTGACTAATGCAGGCATGGAAAAGGGTGGTTTCGACGTCCAGTTCTGGCCCAAGTGGGCGACCCAGCGTCACCAGTTGGGTGTCGGCGCGGCCTGGATTCTGAACGGCGGCGGCAACGAAGATGCCGCCTGGGAATTCGTCAAATTCAACACGCGCAAAGACGTCATGGAAATGATCGGCTTCTTCGGCGAGCGGACCCGCACCACCCCGGTGCGCCGTTCGATGAACAACGAGGAACGCTACTCGAAGACCGGCCCGGCCAACTGGCACGTGTTCTATGACACGCTCGACAAGCGGCCAGACACCGGCCCGATCCCGGCACCGACCTTCTCCATCGAAGAAACCAATATCTACACGCGCTACACCAGCCTGGCGACCAGCGGCGAAATGACGCCCAAGGATGCCCTGGATGGCATGCAGTCTGAACTGGAAGCGTTATACGCACGCAACCCATCCTACCCCCCAAGCAACTAACGCTGCGATAACGCACCACGTCCTTTAGTGTTCGTACAGTCACACAGCGGGGAACCTGTGAACGGTTCCCCGCTCATCCACAGGGGAGGACCGCGTGACGAGTTACACTGTTCAACCTTCTGAGGGTCCCCGGCGGAATGCGCTGGTGCGCTGGCTGGCCGCCGATACGATGAATGGAATCAAGCGGCAGCGTGCCATCCTGGGCTATACCTTCCTGATCCCGACCATCGTTGGACTGCTGCTGTTTATTGTGGGGCCGATGCTGTTCACCTTCGCGCTCAGTTTTTTTAAATGGAATGTCTTCCGTCCACCGGAGGTCATCGGGTTCGCCAATTTCGAGCGCCTGTTCAGCGACCCGCGCGTTTTTGTAAGCTTCCGAAATACATTTTTGCTGGTCATCATGACGGTTACGATGCTGGAAGTGCTGGCGATGTCGCTGGCCCTGGCCGTGCACCGGCTGGCGAGCCGGGCGCTGGGCTATTTCTTCCGCACCGCCTACTTCCTGCCGGTCCTGCTGTCCGGCGCCGCCGTAGCGGTGACCCTGGGCTACCTGTTCCATCAGGATTTCGGCGTCATCAATTACTACCTGGGGAAGGTCGGCGTTCCCAAAATTGCCTGGCTGACGGACAGCAACGTCGTCCTGTGGACGATTTCCCTGACCACCGTCTGGCGCAACATGGGCTTTACCTTCATCATTTACCTGGGCGGCGTGAGCAGCTTACCCAGTGAAGTGCTCGAAGCGGCTCAGGTCGATGGCGCGGCAGGCTGGCGGCGCATCCGCAGCATCGTGCTGCCCCTCCTCAGCCCCACCATCCTGTTCGCCACGGTGACGGACATCATCAAAATGCTGCAATTCTTCGATGAGCCGTTCATCATGACGCGCGGTGGTCCGGGCGATGCCAGCCGGACCGTGGTGATGATGATGTACGAAAACGCCTTCGGCAACCTCGACTTCGGCTATGGGTCGGCGATTGCCCTGATCCTGTTTGCGGTCATCATGATCGTCACCGGCGTTCAGTTCGTCCTCAGCCGCCGTTGGGTCTTCTACAACTAGGGGGTGCATGATGCAATCAACGACCGTGAGTACCAGGGACACTGCCCAGGCCAGGACTCGCTTTCGCAGACCGGAATGGCTTCCCAGGAATCCAGGCAGCTGGCTCCAACTGCTACTGTTGTCGGTCATGGCTGTCTTTACCCTGATGCCGTTCGTGTGGGTGGTGTCCACGTCGCTGCGCACCCCGGCCCAATCGTTTACGGTGCCGCCGGAGTGGATTCCGGTGGACATGGATTTCAGCAACTACACGCGGGTCTTCGATGAGATTCCCTTCTGGAATCAGATTCTGAACAGCTTTGCCATCACCATTTCGGTGGTCTGCGGCCAACTGCTGACGGCATCGCTGGCAGGTTATGCCTTTGCGCGGCTGCGCTTCCGGGGCCGCAATGTCCTGTTCTGGATCGTGCTGGCAACCCTGATGATCCCCGGGCAGGCCACCATCATCCCGGTCTTTATCCTGATTTCGCGGGTGTTTGGCCTGAGCGATACCCTGTGGGCCTTAATCATCCCAGGCATTTCGACCGCCTTTGGGACGTTCCTGCTGCGCCAGTATTTCCTCCAGATCCCGAACGATTTCGAGGAAGCGGCCATGATCGACGGGGCCAATCAGTGGCAGATTTTCCGAAAAATCTATCTCCCGCTGGCCTCGCCCGGGCTGGCGATCCTGGCGGTGCTGACCTTCAACGCCAAGTGGAATGATTATTTCACGCCGCTGATCTTCATGAACACCAAGGAGCGCTTCCCGATCACGCTGGGGATCGTCGATTTGCAGGGTTACATGGCGACCGGCAGCATCTCGGTGGTGCTGGCGGGCATCGTCCTTTCGACCATCCCGGTGATCATCATCTACATGTTCGGTCAGCGCTATCTGATCGAAGGCTTGATGATGGGCGGCCTGAAAGGTTAGGCGGTGCGCATCTTTTATCGCCCGACCGATGGCTTTGTTGGCGACGTCATCCCGTTCTACTGGCAGGGAGCCTACCACGCCTTTTATCTCAAGGCTCCCCTGCCCCCGACGCGGCATGGCGCGGATGGCACCCCTTACGCTCACGCGGTCTCGCGCGACCTGGTGACCTGGGAAGAATGGCCGCTGGTCGTCGAGCCAGGGCCACCCGGCGCACCGGATGACGTGAGCTGCTTCACCGGCACGGTGATCGAACGCGACGGCCTGTTCCACCTGTTTTATACCGGTTATCGCGGGCCGAATCAGCCGCAGACGATCTGCCGGGCCACCAGCCGCGACCTGCGCACCTGGGACAAAGACCCCGGCAACCCGATTCTCGCCGCTGACCCGCGCTGGTATGAGTCGATCGACTGGCGCGATCCGTTCCCCTTCTGGAACGCCGAAGTCGGGGAATACTGGATGCTGCTGGCGGCGCGTGAAAAAGACGGTCCTTCGAATCGGCGCGGTTGCATCGGGCTGGCGACATCGCCGGACCTGGAGACCTGGACCGTGCAGCCGCCGTTCTGGTCACCACGTCTGTACTTCACGCACGAATGCCCAGACCTGTTCCGCTGGAAGGATTCCTGGGTGCTGGTGTATTCGACCTTCAGCGAGCGGCACATCACCCATTACCGTATGAGCGCGTCGCTGGCCGGTCCCTGGCTGGCTCCCCCGAATGACAGCTTCGATGGCCGCGCCTTCTATGCCGCCAAAACTGCCTCCGACGGCGTGCGGCGCTTCGCCTTTGGCTGGAACCCGACCCGCGCCGGGGAAAGCGACGACGGCCCGTGGGAATGGGGCGGCAGCATGATCCTGCACGAGCTGCACGCCGGGGCCGATTCCGGGCTGCTGGTAAAGGCCCCGCCCGAACGAGCTGCCCTGCTGACTCAGCCGGTCGCGCTGACCTTCGCGCCGCGCCTGGGCACCTGGCAGCAGGACGGAGATGTCTATTCCAGCGGGCCGACCGATGGGTTTGCGGCGGCTCTGCTGGGCGATCTGCCCGATGCGTGCCATGTCACCTGCCGCATCCGCTGTGATGCGGACACGCGCGCCTGCGGGCTGCTGCTGCGCGCGGATGACGTGCTGGAACATTATTATGCACTGCGCTGGGAACCGGCCAACCGGCGCATCGTCTTCGACCGCTGGCCGCGCCCTGGCGATGTGCCCTTCATGCTGGAGCGGCCCCTGCCGGAAAGCCGCGAACTCCAGATCGAAGTCTTCATTGAAGAAAACGCCATTGTCGTCTATTGTAATGGCGCGGTGGCGCTGAACAGCCGGATGTACGATCATCGTGCCGGGCAGCTGGGACTGTTCGTTTCCGAAGGTCGCGCCACCTTTGACCAGATTACCGGCCATCATTCCTGAGAAAAATATCCTTATGCGGATCAAGCGAACACCCGGACTCGTTTTTCAGCCCCAGACTCACCACGCCCTGCGCAGCGGCATCCACCAGTTCGCCAGCGCGATTCGACCGACCCTCGGCCCGATTGCCCGAACCGTCGCCATCGACCAGATCGTCAAGCCGGGAGCCACGCCCGAAGTGCTGGACAGCGGCGGTGTGATCGCCCGGCGCATCATCGAACTGGCCGACAGCAATCAGGATGTCGGGGCGATGCTGATGCGGGCGTTGGTCTGCCGCCAGCACGATCTGGTCGGCGACGGAGCGGCGACCACGGCGGTCCTGTTCCAGGCGATCTATAACCAGGGGCTGCGCTACCTCGCTGCCGGGGGCAACGCCACGCGCCTGCGGGCTGCGCTGGATCGCGCGCTGCCGGTTATCCTGAGCGAACTGGACCGGATGACCTTTTTCGTCGAAGGCAAGGAGCGCCTGGGGCACATCGCCCAGTCCATTTGTCACGATGCGGATATGGCCGCGCTGATGGGGGAAATCTTCGACATCATCGGCGAACACGGCCAGCTTGACATCCGCCAGGACCAGGGACGCGGCCTGCGCCGGGATTATGTCGAAGGGGCCTACTGGAACGGCGGCCTGTTCTCGCGGGCGATGGTGGCGGATGCCGCCGCCGGGCGGACCGATTTCGAAAATGCGGCGCTGTTCCTGTGCGATTTCGAAGTGAAAGAAGCGCGCGACCTGTTCCCGATTTTCGAAGCCGCCATCGATGCCAATGTCGGGGCGCTGGTGATCGTCATTCGCAGCCTGTCGGACCAGGCCATGTCGCTGGTGGTGGCCGCCAACAAGCCCGAAAAACTTAAGGTGATGGCCGTCAAACTGCCGGGTCTGAATCCCGTCGATCGCCAGGCGGCTCTGGAAGACCTGGCTGTGCTGACCGGGGCGACTCCCCTGCTGACGGCGGCGGGCGATCAGACCCGCGGCACGACGCCCGCACACTTTGGCCGCGCCCGACGCGTCTGGGCTGACCTGCGCAATTTTGGCATCCTCAGCGGCAGGGGCAACCCGCGCGCGCTGCGCCAGCATCTGCTGAATCTCGAAGAAAATTTCCGCCGCACCAGTGATCCCGACCTGCGCGCCAAACTTCAGCCGCGCATCGGCAGGCTGTGGGGTGGCTCGGCAACGCTGTGGGTCGGCGGCTCGACCAAACTGGAGATCGAGGCCCGTAAAGCCGTCGCGGAACGGACCGCCGGGACGCTGCGGGCAGCAGTGCGGGAAGGCGTGCTGCCGGGCGGGGGAATGGCGCTGCTGAACTGCCGGTCGGCACTGGACACGCTGCGCCCGGACGACGCCGATGAACGTGCCGCCTATCGCACCCTCCACGAAGCATTGGCCGAACCCGCGCGCGCGATCTTCGAGAATGCCGGCTATGATGCCAGCGAAGTCCTGGCGAAGCTGTCCTTCGAGCCGTCAAACTGCGGCTTTGATGTCCTCAGCGGGCAGGTGGTCGATGTGTGCGAGGCGGGCATTCTGGACAGCGCGGCGGTTTTGAAAAGCGCCGTGCGCAGCGCCGTGACCACCGCATCGCTGGCCCTGTCGATCGACGTGCTGGTCCATCACCGCAAACCTGAAGCTATGAGCCAACCGGGATAAGCATGATGAACGACTTTGACCAACTCCAGGCCCAGGATACGGTTTATGCGCTGGCCGCCGGGCCGGGTGGCATCGTGTTTGCCGGGCGCGCATCCGGCCTGTATCGCTCGTCGGACGGCGGCGCAAGCTGGCAGGATGCCTACCAATCGCTGAAGCCGGAACAGGCGCTGGTGACGACGGCGGTCGTCATAGCAGCGGATGGCAGCGTGTTCGCGGGAGTCAACGGCGGCGTGCTGCGGTCGAGCGACGGCGGCTTTGCCTGGTTCGCCGCGAGTCTGGGGTCCCCTCCCCCACTGGTCACCGCGCTGGCGATCTCACCGCATTTTGAAGTCGATGGCACGATGCTGGCCGGGACCGCCGAGGACGGCGTCTTTTTCTCGACCGACCGGGGCCAGCACTGGATTTCGTCCAACTTCCGCCTGATCGACCTGAACGTCTATTCGCTGGCGCTGTCGCCCGATTTCGCCCGCGATCAGACCGCCCTGGTCGGCACAGAAACGGGCCTCTTCCGCAGCACCAACGGTGGTCGCGCCTGGCGGTCCATCCCCTTCCCCGATGAGGCCGGGCCGGTCCTGAGCCTGGCGATTTCCCCGAACTTCGCGCGCGATGGCCGGGTATTCGCCGGGACTGAAAGCGCCGGGCTGTTCACCTCGACCGATCGCGGCGATACCTGGGCGCAGATTGCAGCCGATAACCTCACCCGCGCAGTCAATCAGATGGCCTTTGCGGGTGAGCGCCTGTGGCTGCTGCTTGACGACGACCTGCTGCGCTCCGACGACCTGGGCGCAAGCTGGCAGTCCGCCACACCACCCGCCGCAGACGGCCCAATGTGGATGGCGCTGACGGTTTTGCCGGGCGAACGCGGGCACGTCCTTGTCGGCTCTGGCAGCGGCGATATTCTGCGCGCGGGCTGACCGGGGCAGACGAGTCCAGCGAGTCCATAAGCCACCCTCTGAGTTTCCCCACTCGCGGGATTGGATCGCGCGGGCTGCCCTGCTCGACGCTACAATCAGCGGGAAAACAGAACTTTTCCAACTGGAGCCTCTTTTTTATGAAGCCTGCTTTGAGCATCCGCCTCAGCCACATGCTGACGCTCGCACCCGACGCGGTGACGGACCCGGAGATCGCCCGCCATTTCCGGCGCAATTTTCTGGTGACGGTCATGGACATGACGACCTGGAACCTGGGTTCGGCCTTTATTTCGCCGAGCACGATTCTGCCGGTATTCGCCACGCACCTGACGGACTCGACCATTATCCTGGGTCTGATCCCCGCCCTGCTGGAGTTCGGTCTCTTCCTGCCGCCGATGTTCGTCGCCCCCTATGTCGAGCGCATGCCGCGCAAATATCCCTGGGTGCTGCTGCTGGGAGTGGTCGAGCGCATTCCGTACCTGCTGCTGCCGCTGCTGGCGCTGTGGCTGTCCGGGTTATCGGAAAGCATGGCCGTTCCAGCGCTGATCGGCATTGTCGCGTGGATGGCGGTGGGCAGCGGCATCGTCACCACCCCCTGGCAGGAGATGGTCGCCAAGGTCATCCCGGTCACGCATCGCGGGCGTCTGTATGGCACCGGCTATTTTATGGGCCAGTTATTGAGCATCGGGGCCGCGTCCGCTGCGGCTGCGGTGCTGGCGGCCTTCCCCTACCCGCACAACTTTGTCGCCAGCTTCGCCATCGGCACGATTGGCATCGTCGTCTCACTGCTGTTTCTGGTGTTCACCGTCGAACCCTCGCGGCCCGTCCAGACTTCGCTGTCGCCCACTTACGGTCATTACCTGCGCCGCGTCCGCCAGATTCTGCGCAGCCGCCCCAACTACCGGCGCTATATCTCCAGCCGCTGGTTGATTCAACTGGGGCGCATGCCGCTGGGATTCATGGCGATCTTCGCCGTCCAGCGCTTCCAGTTCCCCGACTCCTCGGCGGCCATTTTTACCGGCATCCTGGCCGCGTCCGGGATGGTTGGCTACGCGTTCTGGGGCACGATTGGCGACCGCTGGGGCCATAAGCGCGTGCTCGAACTGGCGACCGGCGTCTGGCTGATCGCGCTGCTGGCGGCGCTGCTGGTTTCGATCCTCGGCTGGGAATGGGGCGTGTACCTGGCCTTCGCGCTGATGGGCCTGAGTAATGCGGGCAACCTGATCTCCAGCGCCAACCTGCCGCTGGAATTCGGGCCAGAATCGGAGCGTCCAACCTACATCGGCCTGACGCGCACGGCCATCGGCCCGGTGCTGCTGATCGCGCCGCTGCTTGGCGGGGGGATTATCCAGGTCCTCAGCTACCCGCTGTTTTTTGCGGTATCGCTGGCGTTCACCCTGGGCGGGCTGCTGCTGCTGGTGCGCGGGGTCAAGGAGCCTCGTTATCATCCTGCCCAGCCGTGAGCGTTGCAGAAATGCCTGCTGAGGCTAAAATGGAGGCAGAGTGGGCGTGACTTAAACCATAAATAATCCAGCCTGCGAAGGTCAATACCTTCGCCAATGAAGCGGCGAAACGGTCACGTTGGCGCACGCGAATGCCGCTAAAGGTGGATAAACGACGCCAAAGACGATTTAATCTCTCGTATTGGCGTCGGCTCAACCGGTTATTTTTCTGAGGAGCATTCTGATGCGTTTCCGTACTACATTGATCCTGACACTGATCCTGGTGACTCTGCTGCCCGGCGTAATCGCCACCGCCCAGGACGGCCCGCAGGCGTTCCCGCCGGACGTTGCTGCGGACATACAAGCGGAAATGGACCATCTGACCGCGCCCGGACTCCCGCCCGGCATGGTCGTGTGGATCGACGTGCCCGACTATCGCTTCGCGGGGGCAAGTGGCTTCGCGGACCTCATGCACGACATCCCGATGCCGCCGGAGGGCGCGTTTCGGATTGGCAGTATCACCAAGATGTTCACCGCGACGGTGATCCTCCAGCTTGCGGAGGACGGCGTGCTGAACCTGGATGATCCGCTGGCGCGGTGGCTGCCGGAGGTAGCCGATCAACTGCCCTATGGCGACCAGATCACGCTGCGCCACCTGCTGACGCACACGTCCGGTGTGTTTAACATCGTCGAAAGCGACTTTTACTACGCTGATCTCTTCACGGAGGCGGTCATAGATGAGGATACAGGGATCGTGACCCTGGACTGCGTCCAACGCGACCCTCACGACACACTCGCCCGCTACGTCTACGGCAAAGATGCCCTGTTTGAGCCAGGAGCACAGTGGTACTACAGCAACACCAACTACACGCTGCTCGGCATGGTGATCGAAGCGGCGGCGGACATGGCGCTGGCAGAGGCGTATCGCACGCGCATCTATGAACCGCTGGGCATGGCGTCCACATTCCTGGATTGTTACGAAGACCCGGTGACGGATGTGGTGCACGGCTATTCGGCCTTTGGGGGCAGCACGACCGATGTCACGGAACTGCATGAATCCATCGGCTGGTCGGCGGGCGGCCTGGTCTCTACCGCACCGGACCTGATCGCCTTCGCGCGCGGGTTGTTCGGTGGGGCGCTGTTTGACGATCCGGAGTCGCTGGTCGCGATGACGACCCCCACCCCCGGCAGTGCCTACGGTCTGGGCATCACGGTCCAGGCGGACTATATGGGGCATGCAGGCTATATTGCCGGTTTTCGAGCGCTGCTCAATTATGCGCCTGAGTTCGATACGGTCGTGGTGATGCTCTACAACATCGATTCTGCCGATCCCGAACAGAGCCAGGCGGATGTGCTCAATCCGGCGCTCCCGCTGCTGCGCGGGGAGGACTGAAGGCCGTTTGAAAACCTCACCCCCGGGTCAGACAGTGTAAAAGTGCTACAATAGCACTCATGGGCTTTTGCTCGGTTTGAGTTAATCGTCTTGGTCGACCACAACTCGACCTCTTAAGCCCTATATACTCTCATTTCTGGCGAAGGTATTGGAAGGTGGGGAAGGATTCACTTATGGTATTTACATCAGCCAATGACGTGCGCGTAACAAGCTGGGAAGACCTCAACCGCGAATTGTTCCATTATTCCTTCAGGGACGATCGCTTTCGGTCGCCTTTTATGTTTCGGGGGCTTTCTGATAAGGATTGGGAACTTGAAACCAGCCTCATGCGGCTCGGACATCCGGTCAAACAGACGTCTGACCTTGAACCTGTAATCCTGCGTGCATTCAAGCATTACGCTTACCAAGATGCCAGCGTCGGCAATTCCGTTTGGAACTGGCTGGCGCTGGCCCAACATCATGGGCTTCCCACACGCTTACTCGATTGGAGTACGTCGCCATTTGCCGCCCTGCATTTCGTGACGACCGATCCTTCAGAATATAAAGCCAGTGGGCAGTAC
>JAIOHO010000374.1 GCA_019912905.1 Anaerolineae bacterium | reverse complement strand
CGTCTCACCAGAGCCAGACAGGTTGGCGACGTAGGCGGTAAGAAAATCACCTGGCGGAAGTTGGATGATGATAAACGCCACAATCGAAACGGCGAACAGAGTCGGAATCATCAGGAAGAGACGACGGAGAACAAACTGCGCCATAAAAACACCTCCCAGGAAGGGGCTGCGCCACCCGTCGGCAGCACAGCCCTTCGAACGACGTAACTTATGTTTAGCCTTCGACGAAATACTGGAAGGGGTTGGTCGGGCTGGGATTCGGATACAACCACGCCCCCGGCATGGACGCAGGCACGTTGAAGAAATTGTTCTGCTGAATGCCATAGCCCGGTGCCGGCAGGGTGATACCGATAGCGTAGAATTCGTCCGCCGCGATGGCGAGAATCTGGTTCATCAGCGCGGCCTGTGCATCGGGATCAGCCGTGGCTTTGAGCTGGTTATACAGGTCCATCTGCTGCTTGGGACCCGCCGGTGGTTCTTCGCCGCGCGCGTCGCCCTCGAACCAGTAGCGCCACAGCGGCGCAAAGTTCGACTCGCCGCTGTATGGGAAGTACCAGCGCGGTTCCAGGATCACGTCCAGGCCGCCGTCGCCACCCCAGACAACCGCATCCTGCTGATTGGCATCTTTACGCTGATACAAAATCGAGCGGTCGATCACGTTGGCCTGCCCGTCGATGCCCACAGCCTGCCAGTAACCGGTGATCAATTCCATCGCGTCGATGGTTTCCGTGCCGACAGTCTGAATATCCACCACAAAGGAGATACGGTTGCCATCCGGCCCCAGACGGTAGCCATCGGAGTCGCGCTCGGTGTAACCGGCGGCGTCGAGGTGCTCGTTGGCTTTATCGACATCGTACTCGGTGTACTGTTTGGCAAGCGTTTCATTGTAGAACGGCGAGGTCGGACGCGGCGCAAGCTGCCACGGTTCGCCCTGGCCGACCCAGATCAGGTCGATCAGTTCCTGGCGGTTGATGGCGTAGGACAGCCCGATGCGGAAGTCTTTGTTCTGGAAGATCTCGCGCTTGACCGGGTCCTCGTGGGTCAGGTTCAGCGAGATAATCATCCCATTCATGCTGGACGGAACTGTCTCGTAGAAGTGATAGCCGCCCGCCTCCATGTTGTCGAAGAAAACTGCTTTGTTCGCCAGAGTCGCGATGTGGCGATCCATCATGTCGATTTCGCCGTTCAGCGCACGCAGCACCAGTGTCTCGGTGTCGTTGCCCGCGTCAAGCTGCACGTAATCGAGGTAGGGATACTGATGGCCTTCAGGATCGACCTTCCAGTAGTAGGGGTTGCGCACCGCAGTCACCTGGGTCGCGCCCGCACCCTGGCCGGATTCCAATACCCAGGCGTTGATGGTCGGTTTCGGCGTGTACCACTCGTCCGAAACTTTCTGCGTCCACAGGTCGACCCAGTTTTCCAGGCCGGCTTCCTGCATGAACGACTCGTAGCCATCCGGGTTGAATTCCTTGTGGAACTGCTCGGCGTAATGGCGCGGGAAGCGAGTCAGCACGTTGCCATCAGGAGTTGCCAACCGCTGGAGAAACAGGCCATTGGGAGCCGCGAAGGTGAACTTGACGGTGACGTCATCCACGACTTCCACTTTGCCAGTCTCGCCGCCAGCCACCATCCAGTTCGGGGGGGCCGGGCTGACTTCGGTGTTGGTGGCGTGGGCTTCGTACCAGAACAGAATGTCATTGGCGGTGAACGGCTCGCCATCCGACCACTTCATGCCTTCGCGCAGGTGGAACGTGTATTCCGTGCCGTCTTCGTTGACCTCATAACTCTTGGCGACATTGGGCGTAACCGCGGTCCAATCCGGGGTCCAGCGCACGAGGCCTTCGTTGCCCAACGTGCGCACCAGCAGCGCGCCGTCGTTGCCACCGCGCAGGCCCATGTGCCAGGTGCCGCCGTAGACGCCAATACGTTCGTTCGGTTCCACAACCAGCGGTTCAGCAGGCAGACGTTCCGCCACCGGCGGCAGATCCATGCTGTCCAGCATCGGCGCTTGATGATACATCATGTCCTGTGCGCCGAGCAGCGAAACCGAGGTTAACAGTAATAAGGATAGGATCAGCAGAATAGTGATGCGTTTCATTGTGAACATGTCTCCTAAACACTCTCCAAACGTTGTGCTCTCGATGTTATACCCATATATGAGACTCTTTCGCGGGTCAGGCCTCCTTTCCGATCACGCTCTCACGGATTGCAAGCATCAGGGCGCGCTTTCCCGCACCACAAGCTCATGATTGATCATGACCTCGTCCTGTGTGGGACTGCCTTCAATACGCTCCAGCAGCATGCGCGCAACCAAAGCCCCAACTTCCTGCTTGGTTCTTTCCAGGCGCAGGGTGGTCAGGGAGGGAGTAAGCAGCTTTGCCAGAAAAATGTCGTCGTAACCGATGACGGCCACATCGTCCGGGACCCGTCGGCCCAGGTCCAGGCAGGCACGCAGCGCCCCGGCGGCGATTTCATCGTTGAAACACACCAGACCATCGATCTCGGGGGCGCGCTCCAGCAGCTGCCGCGCCGTCATGTGACCATCGCGGCGGTCACAGCTGATCATCCGGTTTGCACAGGAAGACAAACCAGCTTCCTCCACGGTCGCGACAAAACTGCGCTGGCGCTCGCGGCCCGCATAGGAAGGGACATCATGGCCGACATACCCCAGGTGCCGCCGTCCGCTTTTGAGCAGGTGATTGACGGCCAGGGACATACTGTTGCGCTCATTGGTCATGACATGACCGGCGATGCCCGCTTCGACATCCGAATTCAGGACGACGGCAGCGCGTTGTTTACTGAGGTAGAGGGTCAGCTCATCCTGCGGCATGTGCGAACTGAGCACGATGACTCCGTCCACGCGGTCTTCTTCGAAAAGCTCCAGGATGGCGTACTCTCGTTTGGTGTTCTGGGCGGTGTTACACAGCAGCATGTGATAGCCGCTGTCGCCAAAAATCCGCTCTGCGCCTTCAAGCACCGAACCGAAATAGGCACTGGAGATACTGGGGACGACAATTCCGATTTTGAGGGTTCTGGCCGTTGCCAGGCTGCGGGCGATCCGGTTGGGGCGATAACCCAGATCACGCATCACGTTGAGGACGTGTGTGCGCGTCGTCTCGCTGATTTCGCCTTTATTATTGAGCACGCGCGAAACCGTCATAATCGAAACATCGGCTTGCGCAGCTACATCGGCAATGGTAATACGTTCTTTTTGTCTGGACACCAAAAACCCACAAAATATATCATATAGGATATTCAACAAGCTTTTTCCGTTAGCGCTAACGTAAGCGCTAACAGCGAGCAGGCATAGAGTAGCGCCGATGCTGCGGCTTGTCAAGAAACTCTGCGCAGCATATCCCGCAATGGGTGACTCCGGCCCCGCATTAAACCGGCTCGATCCTCAGATGAATCGTGATCTGCTGCGCGGGCTGCGCTCCGGCAAAAATCACCCGGTTGACATCCGTCGTGCCTTCAGCCAGATCGACCGCCGTCATCTGCTCGACTCGCGGGGTGACAACGCTGGCCTCATACTTCACCCGCAGCGCACCCTGTTCGCCTCGCAGCAGCACATAATCCGGCTCGATCTCGACCGCCGCAAAGGTCGTCAGGACACTATCCAGCGTGCCCGGCCCCCCACTGAAATCGGCGCTATCGACCAGCTCCACCCAACCGCGCGGCGCATCCCGGCGCAGGGTGACGGTGCGCTTCAGCGAATTCAAACGCGCCTCCGCTGGATACGCATCCTTCATTTCGATCACCAGTTCGTCGAGATCCGTCGTGGCCTGATGACCCAGCAGCCGCGCGGCGAATGCCTCGCCGG
This sequence comes from Anaerolineae bacterium, assembly GCA_019912905.1. Classification (GTDB taxonomy): domain Bacteria; phylum Chloroflexota; class Anaerolineae; order Aggregatilineales; family Phototrophicaceae. The sequence goes on along the minus strand of JAIOHO010000374.1, from coordinate 6,778 downwards.
GGTTCTGCTGCTGGCCGTTGGGGACCGGGCAGGAATGCCCCAGCGATTGGTTGACGAAATGCTGGTAGCGCTCTGGCCCAAAGTACGCACGGGTATAACGTCCCCGCCCGATGTCGGCGACAATCGCCTCACCGCGGACCTGCACGATCATGCTGCCCACGTCGTTCTGGTTATGCATTTCCTGGTTGTGCCCGCCCTTGGCCGCCAGCACCAGCGCATCCGGGTCTTCCGGATTGAATCGGGCGATCATCCAGTGCATCTCGCCGAACCAATCCTGCCGGTTGGGGATGAAACGCGGCCCGTCCGCTTCGACATCCCACAGCAGATTGCGCAGGTCCCAGGTCAGGTTGTCGCGCGTGGTGCGGACCGAGCGGCCATGCTGCTGGCGGGCCAGAGCCATCAGATCGGGCAGTTCGAGCCGCCGCGACAGGTAGGCCAGCAGCCCTGGCGTAATGCTGACATGGCGGTCGCAGTCGGAGAAATTGACAAACAGATTGTGGCTGAGCAGGGTGCGGGCAGGAAACTGACTGACGCTGCGGATCAGCTCACCGTCGAGGAAGTTCACGCGGCCATTGGTACGCTGCTCGACCAGATGCGCCAGCACCACGTAATTACCGTAGCCGTAAGACCAGTAGCCCGGCCCCTCCGTCGAACCGCCATCGCGGTCAAACGTTTCCAGGTAGTCATCCAGCGACCGGGCGGCACGGGCGATGATTTCTGCCAGGCGCGACAAATCCGGTTCCAGGTAAATGGCCGCGCCGACGACATTGGCATTGCAGACGGCGGTCCAGTTGTTGACCCGGCGGCCTTCGGTATTGTACAGCCACCACCAGACATGCCGGTTCAGATAAGGACCCAGCAGGCGGCGGTCCACTTCATAGCGGATGCGCTTGCCCACCAGGGGGTCCATCTCCGCCCCCAGCAGCAGGTCGAACTCCGCCAGTTGCAGGCCCGTCATCGACGCGAACAGGTCGATCACCGGGAAGTCCATGTCGGTGAGTACGGATTGATGCGCCGGGAGCGACCAGCTGCTTTCCTCGCAGGTGGCCCAGGCGACGTTCAGCAGCGGATCGAGAAACCGGCCTTTGTATTCCAGACATTCGGCCAGGGTCATGCTGGCAAGCATGGCGCGCCGCTCGAACTGAGGGGTCTCATAACCCTCGCGCCGTCCGATTCGTTTATATTCCAGGTAAAGAGTCGCCGGGAGTTCGGGGATAGGGCGCTGGGCGTCGGCTTCCGCCTGCTGGATGTACTCGTTTACCAGCCTGTCGCCCATCCGCTGGCGAATCGCTTCCCAGGCGGCCCGATCGTGCGCCGGGGGAAACGGCGGGGGTGGCGTTTCTTCCCGCAGAGCAGCTTCGATGTCGATGGCGTTGTATTTGCTCAACATAAGGATCTTCCAAATTGTATATTCTATAGGGTTTCAATTGTAAATCATGAAGATCGTGTCTGGCAAAAATCGGGCAGCGCAGCACCGATCACCAAACCAGCAGCCTGTCTGAGAACGGGCTTATAATGAGCAGCAACGGATGGGAGGGGAGGCGTAATCCAATGTCGATTGCACTGCCTGTTTCATTGTATAGTGGCGAACAGATTCTGAAAGAAGGCGCCTGCACCCATCTGCGCAGCACGCCGACCAATATGGGCTTTAATCTCGCCATCGGCTATGCCTGGTTGACCAATGCACGCCTCATTATGAGTCCCCAACAGCAATTGCACGCCGGGCCGGTGCGGGTCACGTTTGGCCCGGTCGCTTACCCGATCGGCCATATCGTCGGGGTAGAAACCACCCCGGTCAAAGTCGGCTTCTCGAAAAAACCGGTACTTCGGCTGGAATTCGACAACGGCAGCAAAGAATTTTTCGATTTTGGCCGCGAGGTCGAGGACTGGCAGCAGGCGGTTATGCAGGCGCAGCAGACCGCGCCCGTCGTTCCTTACGACAGCGTGCCCGTCCTCAAATCCGGCGTGGAAGGCGCTGCCGCGGGGGTGCGCAAGATGTTCCTGCTGATCTTCGGGACCATCGCCGCCTGTGGCACGCTGACCTGCATCGTGGGATTGATCGTCAGCGCGCTTCAAGGTCGCTGAAGACCAGGCCTGTGCGGAGGCGTGCGCCGGACTCCAGGCGGCAATACAAAAAAAGCACCAGGAGGTGCTGAAGAGGAATTCTCGCTCAAACCTTCAGCACTCCACACTTCCGTGACTCTCGTTAAGCGTTCCAGTGGATGGGCGAATTCCCATCGTCGTCGGCGCTGGCGTCCAGTGCCGTTTCGATCAGCCGGGCGACGTCGCAGCGGTTCTGGCGCATAAACACCCAGCTCAGGATCATGATGCCCACCAGCACCACGAGAAAGAGGCCCATCCATCTGAACACCGACAGGTAGAAGAACCCGAAGACCACCAGCGCCGGCAGAATCAGCAGGTAGTTGTACAGAGCCAGGTTGACCCGCGCGGTAACATGCGTCGTGCGTTCGCCCCAGCGCTTCAGATAACCGTGCGCCTCGGTGGTCGAGTATTTATTGCCCCACTTCCTGACGGTGAAGCCGAAGGTATCGGCGTCGTGGGGGATCAGATCGACGCGAACTTTGCGCAGCCGGAAAAAGCCCAACTGCTCCTCGGCTTTGATTCGTCTGAGCGCTTCTTCCAGCGGGTAGGACGCGACGAAATCGAGATACAGTGGGCCGACCAGGGCGTCGAGCCAGTCGGGAAGGGCGCGATCTTCGGGTTTGTTCTTGTGGAAGTCCATTACTGCCTGCCTTGTATGCCAATCACCAAAAACCTGTTCGAGACTCCAGGCTGCGGTGAAAGTACCGAGGGTTGTATGCTGAGTAAGCTGTCAAAGCGTCTCTTGCTGCCGGATGTTTTTCTCAGCACACAGCACTTGAGTCTTCCAGAACGGTTTGAAAGCAGATTCAAAATCACTTCTACGTACCTTATCATAGGATTCCTTGCCGCCTGCCATAAGCCCGGAATCTGGGGCGTTTGGGCAATTGACCACCCTTCCAAACGCTGGTATATTCAAGACGAACATCTGAAAAATGCACTCCACGTGGTATCAGAAAGGACACTCATCATGCCTGTACGTCGTGCAGAAGCGGTCTGGAATGGCACGTTGCAGCAGGGCAACGGCACCATGAAAATGGCGAGCGGCGCGTATGAAGGCCAGTACTCGTTCACATCACGTTTTGAAGAAGGCGTCGGCACCAACCCGGAAGAACTGATCGCGGCAGCGCACGCGGGCTGCTATTCGATGGCCCTCAGCGGCGGCCTGGGCCGGGCGGGATTCACGGCCAACAGCATCAAAACCGTCGCCAAAGTGCATCTCAACAAGAAGCCCGAAGGCGGCTTCATCATCAACCAGATCGACCTGGAAACTGAGGCGGACGTGCCCGGCATCGACGACGCCCAGTTTCAGGAGATTGCCACCGCCACAAAAGCAGGCTGCCCGGTATCGGTGGCGCTCGGCGCGGTTGCGACGATTACGGTCACGGCCAAACTGGTCTAACTCCACCTCGGTTTTGCGTTACAATCAGGGCGCTTCGTTGACGGAGCGCTCTTTTTATTTTCAGTCATCCGTTGCCAGTTTTCAGCAGACAGAAAAAGATCGTGCGGACAAAGATCCACCACTGCCATCCGTAAACTGAAAACTGACCACTGCAAACTGGAGAATCGCTTGTCGCTCACGCTTGCCCTGGATGTCGGATCGTCGTCGGTGCGCGCGATGCTGTTCGATGCGCAGGGTCGTGCACAGGACGGCATTTTCGTGCAGAAGCCCTACCCCTCGCAGACGACGCCCGACGGCGGCGTGATGATCGACCCGACCCGCATCACCACGCTGATACTGGAATGCCTCGACGAAGCCGTGCAGCAGGCCAGCCAGGTCGAGAGCACCATCGAACGGGTGGCGATGGACACCCTCGTCGGCAACCTCATGGGCATAGATGCGGACGGCCAGCCGACCACGCCCATCTATACCTGGGCGGATACACGCGGGGGAGCGCTCGGCGCGGCGCTGTCCCTCGACCGGGCGGATTACACCCGGCGCAGCGGCTGCCGCCTGCATACCAGCTACTGGCCGGTGCGTCTGCTGTGGCTGCACCAGCAGCACCCGGATGTATGCGACCGCACCCGTTACTGGCTGTCGCTGGGCGAGTATGCCTTGTATCGCATCTTCGGCCAGCGGCGCATCAGCCTGAGCACCGCCTCATGGAGCGGCCTGCTTAACCGGCATGAGCTGGCCTGGGATATGGATATGCTCGACCATCTGCCAGTCACCATCGACCAGCTTTCCGAAATCTCGAATGCACCGTTTGAAGGGCTGTCCGGCCAGTGGGCGGCGCGCTGGCCCGCGCTCAAAGACGCCCGCTGGCATCCATCCATCGGCGATGGCGTGGCCTCGAATGTCGGCGGCGACTGCTCCAGGCCGGGGGACGTAGCCCTGTCGCTGGGGACCAGCGGCGCGATGCGCGTCGTCGTGGCGGGCACGCCGGCACAGACCCCCGACGGCCTGTTCGTCTACCGCATCGACGCCGAGCGCTCGCTGGTGGGTGGGGCGCTCAGCAATGCCGGGAACCTGTACGCCTGGTTGAATCGGGTGCTGGCGACCGGAGATGAAGCCGACTTGCAGCAGGCGGTCGGTCAGATTGCGCCCGATAGTCACGGCCTGACCATTCTGCCCTTCCTGGCCGGGGAACGCGCGCCAGGGTGGAACGCCCGCGCTCAGGCGGTGTTCATGGGCATGACCTTCGACACCCGCCCGGAGCATCTGGTGCGCGCCGCGCTGGAAGCAGTGGCCTACCGCTTTGACCAGATTCTGCGCCGCTTACAGCCGCTGCTGCCGGACGAGGTGCAGTTCATCGCCAACGGCGCGGGACTGGTCAATTCGCCGGTGTGGATGCAGATCATGGCCGACGTGCTCGGCGCGCCAGTCTATGCCAGCGCCCAGGCGGAGGCCACCATTCGCGGCACGGCGCTGCTGGCGATGGGCGCACAGCCGCCGGTCGAACGCGGTCCAGGCTGCACGCCGGATGCCGCGCGTCACGCCATTTACAGGCAGGCGGTCGAGCGCCAGCAGGTGCTCTACCACAAGCTGCTCACCTGAGAGGCAGGCGGCTCATGTACAGTTTTTCTTATGCCTATCCCACGCCGCATCATGAACGCGCGGCCAGCCGGGTCGTGGAGCATTTTGCGCGCCAGGACGGAGTCGAGGCGGTCCTGCTGACCTGCTCCTGCGCACGCGGCAAAGCAGCCTGGGACAGCTGCCTGGATATGGTCGTGCTCCTCGACCCCGAACAGGCGGCGAACCGGCGGCCCGAACTCGAACAGGGATGGACCAGCATCTATCCCGGCGAGCCGGTTTTCGAAGCGCTGTTGCAGGTCGGCCCGTATACGCACGTCGATCTGATTCTGACCGATGGGCACTTTTCGCCGGACCGGTACTGGCATGGCTGGACTCTCGGCCCGGATTTCTTTGAACTCGAAATTGGCAACACCTTCGCCTATACCGTCCCGCTCTGGCAGCGCGGCGATGCCTTCGACCAACTGAAAGCGCGCTGGCTGCCATATTATGATGAGGCCCTGCGGCAGGAACGACTGGCGATGGTGCGTCAATACTGCCTCAACAACCTGCATCACATCCCGCGCTTCGTCGAGCGCGGCCTGTACTTCCAGGCATTTCGCCGCCTGTACGATGCCCTGGGCGAATTCTTGCAGGCGTTGTTCATCGCCCGGCGAACCTATCCCATCGCCTACGACAAGTGGATTCAGGAGCAGATTGTCGAGATTTTGCAGCTTCCGGCGCTGTACCCGCAGCTTGTTCAGCTTCTGGAAACCCATCATCTGGAGGGCCGTGAACTGGTGGGCAAGGCCCAGATTCTGGAAGAGCTTCTGGAACAGTATACCGGCGGTGAGATCGACCCCTCATGAACGAGATGGCTCGAACCCTGTACGCGATTGTCGATGGACTGCGCGGAATCGCCTCGAACCTGAACGCCTTTGCCCGCAATATCTATGAGGTCGAACGGGCGCATCAGATCATGGAACTGGCGGCGCGGCTGGCAGCCCTGGCCGATGCGCGCCCGGAGAATATGGTGCGTGAGGAATTGGTCGGCGGCTCCTGGCAGCATTTTTCGCCGGTGATCGGGGTCGAAGCCTTTGTGCTTAACGACCGTCAGGAAGTGCTGCTGATCCAGCGGCGGGACAGCGCGCAGTGGGCGCTGCCGGGCGGCATCGCAGAAATCGGACAAACCTTTTCGCAGGCGGTGCTGCGCGAATTATATGAGGAGGCCGGTCTGCGCGGCAGGGTGACCCGGCTGCTTGGCATCCTCGATGGCAGCCTGTGGCAGACGGAGTCCGTGTGGCATCTGGTCTACCTGATGTATCAGGTCGAATGCCGCGACCTGTCGCCCAAAGTCGGGATCGAAGCCCTTGACGCCGGGTTCTTTGCAGGCGATCATCTGCCGGATATGCACCCCGGCCACGAAGTCCGGGTCAACAAGTGTTTCGAATTATTGGATCAGCCCGCCTACTTCGACCCGGCGGATTCGTTCGACAGCGACATGCCGACGCACCAGCGTCCAGATGAGGAAACCTGACGATGCGCTACACCTTCTATACTGCCGACGTGTTCACCGACCGCATCTTTGGTGGCAATCCCCTGGCCGTCTTTCCCAACGCCGTGGGCCTGACCAGCGAGCAGATGCAGGCCGTCACCCGCGAATTCAACCTGTCGGAGACAGTCTTTGTGTTCCCCCCGAATCAGCCGGAACATACCCGCCAACTG
>JAIOHO010000373.1 GCA_019912905.1 Anaerolineae bacterium | reverse complement strand
AGGCTGGTTTTGATGCGATTGCCCTGGGATTGCCCTTGAGCAAAAGCGGAATATCGGGTAGATTCGAATCGTAATGTCAAATTCTGATCTCACCTTCACCAGCAGTCACCTGAAACCTATGATTGACCAAATCCAATGGTTGGGGCACGGAAGCTTCATTATCCAGGGGCCGCCGCTCATCTACATCAACCCCTGGCGCATCACCCGCAGCGATCTGCATGCCGACGTGATCCTCGTCAGCCACGATCATTACGACCACTGTTCTCTGGCGGACATCGGGAAACTGCGCGCGCCGCGCACCCTGGTGATCGGCAACGAACGCGCCGCCCGGGAAATCGAAGATTGCATGGTGCTGCGGGCCTGGCAGAGTGTCAGTGTCGGTCGGGCCTGCATCAAAGCGATTCCGGCCTATTCCCCGGATGATTGGCGACACCCGGCGTCAGATGGCGGGTTAGGCTTCGTGATTTCTCTGAACCTGTATGACATTTATTATGCCGGGGATACCCAGGTCATCCCTGAGATGGCGGCCCTGCGTCCCGACGTCGCCATCCTGCCAATTGATGGCCGTGGCACGATGAATGTCGAGGAAGCCGCACAGGTCGTCCGCAGGATGCACCCGAGATGGGCGCTGCCAAGCAATTGGGGAACGACCGCAGAAGGTGCCAGTCGGATCGACGCCCTGGCATTCAAACGTCAGGTTGGCAGCGACTCTGAAGTCATCATTATGCAGCAAACCACCTGAAATAAAATGCCCCCGTGAGCTTATCGGGGGCATGGGGTCAACTGTACTTTCAGGCAGCCGGGATCAACTTGCCGTCTGGCCGCCACTCATAGCGCTGGTCATCATCGCCGTAGATCAGCGGGCGCGCCTGGCCCCGGATAACTTCCGACGTAACCACCACCTTGCGAACGCCGGTGCTCCCCGGCGTCTCAAACATCACATCCAGCAGCGCCGTCTCGATAATCGAGCGCAGGCCGCGCGCACCGGTTCCACGCGCCATCGCCATGTCCGCCGCCGCGTCGAGTGCATCCTGTTCGAAGACCAGTTCGACGTTGTCCAGGCCCAGCAGATGCTGATACTGCTTGGTCAGCGCGTTTTTCGGCTCCAGGAGGATCTTCACCAGCGCGTCTTTGTCGAGTGGATCGACCCCGACCAGCACCGGCATACGGCCCACAAATTCGGGAATCAAGCCGAACGCCATCAGGTCTTCCGGGTTCACCCGCCGCAGCAGGTTGATCTCTTCGACGACAGTTTCTTCGCCCGCAGCGCCGTCCGTCTGGAAGCCGATCCGTCCCCGGCGGCCCAGCCGCGAGGCGATAAGCTTATCCAGGCCGTCGAACATGCCACCGCAGATGAACAGGATGTTGCTGGTGTCGATCTGCAAAAATTCCTGGTGAGGGTGTTTGCGACCGCCCTGCGGCGGCACATTGGCGACCGTGCCCTCAACGATTTTCAGCAGCGCCTGCTGCACCCCTTCACCCGACACATCACGGGTGATAGAGGGATTATCGTTCGATTTGCGAGAAATCTTGTCGATCTCGTCGATGTAGATGATGCCGCGCTCGGCCTGGGCAATATCACCGTCTGCGGCCTGAATCAGGCGCAGCAGGATGTTCTCCACATCTTCACCCACATAACCGGCTTCCGTCAGCGCGGTGGCGTCGGCAATGCAAAAGGGCACATCGAGAATGCGCGCCAGCGTCTGAGCCAGCAGGGTTTTGCCGCTGCCGGTCGGACCAAGCATGAGGATATTGCTTTTCTCCAGCTCGACTTCGCTGTTCTGGGCATCCGCCTGGACACGTTTGTAGTGATTGTAAACCGCCACACTGAGGACCCGCTTGGCATGCACCTGCCCCACCACATACTCATCCAGATGTGCCATGATTTCACGCGGCGACATCAGATGATCAAGATGAAACTCCGATGTCAACTTGTGGCCGGACGCGCTGTCCTCGACAAGAATATGCTGGCACAGATCCACACAGTAATTGCAGATGAACACGCCGTCTGGCCCAGCAATCAGGCGATCGACTTCCTCATGCCCACGCCGGCAGAATGAACATCGCTGCTCACCAGGGTAATTGTGTGTCACCGGTTATTCACCCCCAACTTATGCGACTCAAGCACTGTATCTATTAAACCATACTCTGCCGCTTGTGTCGCGCTGAAATAGATGTCGCGGTCCTGATCGCGTTCGATGACGTCTTTTTCCTGGCCGGTGTGGTGGACAAACACCTCGATCAGGCGTTCCTTCAGGCGCATAATCTCGTTAGCCTGAATCACAATGTCCGATGCCTGACCCTGCGACCCGCCCAACGGCTGGTGCATGTGAATGGTCGCATTCGGCAGCGCATACCGCAGCCCCTTTTCACCGGCTGTCAGCAGCACCGTGCCGAAGCTGGCGGTCAGGCCCAGCGCCACCGTGCTGACCGGCGCGGTGATCTGCTGCATCGCATCGTAGATCGCCATGCCCGCATAGACCACACCGCCGGGCGAGTTGATATACATATTGATCTGGCGATCCGGGTCCTGGCCGTTCAGATACAGAAGCTGCGCGACGATCAGGTTGGCGATCTGATCGTTGATGGGTGTACCCAGCAGGACAATCCGCTCTTTCAGCAGCAGGGAGTAAATATCGTAGGCCCGTTCGCCCCGACTGCCCTGCTCAATCACCATCGGAATAACGTTGTAGATGCCGTCCATAACTACGCCGATTCTCCTTCTTCCGAGCTTTCTTCATCCGATACAGAGGTGTCAGCCGCCAGCTCAGGGGCTTCACCTTTGCCAATAGTAGTGATGCGTTCCATCACCTGGCGATACAGCAGGTCGCTGCGCAGATTGTCGCGCATCGAGCCACTTTCATAGATACTGCGGAAGGCCGCGGCCTGTTCGCCGAAGCGCCCCGCAATCTTGTCGATTTCACCGCTGACCTGCTCTTCGCTGACCGCCACCTGCTCCGCCTCAATCAACTCGCGCAGGGCCAGTGTCCGCTGGATGCTCTGGATGGCATTGTCC
>JAIOHO010000372.1 GCA_019912905.1 Anaerolineae bacterium | reverse complement strand
CTGTTGCTTATCGCGGCGCTCCTGCTCCTGGGGGCCTGCGCTGCCGACGTGGGCGACCCGGCAGCAGCCGTCGAGCGCTACCTGCAAGCCAAAGTCACCGGAGACGCCAGTACGGTGCAGGCGCTGCTGTGCCTGTCGATGGAGGCAGACCTCAACCGTGAGGCCAGTTCCTTCTCCAGCGTCACCGACGCCCGAATCGAAGATATGACCTGCCAGCGCGTCGGCAGCACCGACACGGTCCAATGCACCGGTCAGATCGTCGCCACTTATGGCACCGAAGCCACCACCTTTCCCCTCACGACTTACCAGGTGGTGCAGGAAGACGGCGAGTGGAAGTGGTGCGGTGAAGCCGGGTAAATCAGGATGAGGCTCTTATCGCGGGAGAACTTGTGGGCGGTCGGACTGTGTCTGATCCTCATTCTGCTGTGGATTGTCACCGCCGATTCGTCCCCGCAGTGGATCTACCAGGGCTTCTAGTGGATGACGCTGACGTTCATCGCCATCGCATGTACCGCCGCCCTGGTTTACAACCGCCTCGTACCGGACCGCTGGCGCGGCTGGATGCTGATGGGAGCCAGCATCGTCGCCATTTATGCCCTACAGCCCTTTACAGCCATTCGCCAGCTCGATTTTGTGCTGCCTACGTTTACCCTCGTGCTCACGATCGCCTGCTGGCTGTTTACCCGCGCGGCAGGCCCATTTGCACAAGATGACTATGCGGCGCTGCTGTTCACGGTTGTTCTGGTGCTGGCAGTATCTGCGACGCGCTATCTCGTACCCGAACTGCGCCTGACCTCCCGCCCGCCAGAAACGCCTCTCGTCGCCCTCGCCCTGATTCTGACCGCCGGGGGCATAGTCCTCCTGTGGCGCACGCCCTATCTTGCCCACGATCGCCTTTCGATCGCCATGCTGATGCTGATTGCGCTGCTGGTGATGATCAAATACGAACCGCTCACCATCGGACTGAGCAGCGTGCTGCGCAGTTGGCGGGGTCAGGATGTCACGCTGGCGGCTTCGACCGATTGGAGCTGGCTCGGCTTCTCCTACGTCGCCTTCCGGTTGATTCATACCCTGCGCGACCGTCAGACCGGGCAGCTTCCCCCTGTGAGTCTGCGCGAATATGTGACCTACGTGATCTTCTTCCCAGCGTATACGGCAGGCCCCATTGATCGCGCCGAACGCTTCGCGATCGATTACCGGGCGCTGCCTGCCCTGACCGCTGCACGCCTCACCGAGGGATTGGGCCGCATCGTCGTCGGCATTATGAAAAAATTCGTGCTGGCCGATACCCTCGCCCTCCTGTCGCTGGATGCGACGCGGGCGGCGCAAGTTACCAGTGCGGGCGGTTTGTGGCTGCTGCTGTATGTCTACGCCTTCCGCCTGTTCTTCGATTTCAGCGGCTACACCGATATTGCCATCGGCATCGGCATCCTCTACGGCGTCCAACTGCCGGAAAATTTCGATCGGCCTTATCTCAGGAACAACATCGCGGCCTTCTGGCAGAGCTGGCATATGACGCTCAGCGGCTGGGTGCGCTTTTACATCTTTTCACCTTTGTCACGCTGGCTACTGAGCAAACCCAAACGCCCGCCGCTGATCCTCATCCTGCTCATCGGCCACCTGACCACCATGATCGTCATCGGTCTGTGGCATGGCATCAGCGGCCCGTTTGTCCTCTGGGGCGCATGGCACGGCCTGGGCCTGTTCGTCCACAAAGTCTGGAGTGACCGCACACGCAAGGCTTATCTCCGGCTCAGGCAGCGCCCCCGGCTCAGGCAGGCATGGACTGTTTTGGGCGTAGCGCTGACGTTTCATTTCGTTCTGCTCGGCTGGGTCTGGTTTGCCCTGCCCGATCTTGAGAGTGCGCTGTCGGTCTTTCGCAGGTTGTTTGGCCTATGATCGGCTGGAAGTGGTTGACTCAGCCCCCTGCGACCTGGGCCTTAGTGGTCCGCGTCATTGTCAAGGCCGCGCTGTGGTTCGTCCTGTTCAATCTGGCCTTTGCCGGATTCGATGGAATCGAGGTCCTGAATAGGGTCAGCCTCTACAATGGTCTGGTGCCGGGCCGCCAGCGTCTGCCTTACGGCGAAGATTCCCGCGCCTACAATCTCAGCCTCAACAGCCTCGACGCCATGTTCGCCTCACATGTCATCACGCAGCCGAAAGCAGCCGATGAATACCGCGTGGTCCTGATCGGCGATTCCAGCGTCTGGGGCATTCTGCTCAAGCCTGAGGAAACCCTCGCCGGGGTCATCAACGCTGCGCAATTGACCCTGGCCGATGGACGGCAGGTCCGCGCCTACAATCTGGGGCACCCGATTCTGGCTCTGAGCAAAGACCTGCTCATCCTGGAACATGTGCTGCGTGAGGACGCCGATCTGATTATCTGGCTGACGACGCTGCAATCCTTCCCGCGCAGCAAGCAGCTCGATGCGCCCCTTGTTCAGCACAATGCCGACGACCTGCGCCGCCTGTTCCGCGCCTATCCACTGAACTACGATATGGACGATCCGCGTCTGAGCGAACCCTCATTTCTCGATCGCACGATTATCGGCCAGCGCCGCAACCTGGCGGACTGGCTGCGGCTTCAGCTTTACGGCGCGATGTGGGGTATGACCGGAATCGACCAGTACATCCCGCCGGATGGGGAAGCGCGCACCGCGGACTTTGAGGCCGATATCTCCTGGGAAGGTTACTCAGAACCGCAGCCGCTGACCGAAGACCTGCTGGCGTTCGATATGCTGGGGACGGGCCAGCAGATGGTCGGCGAGGTGCCGCTGCTGCTGATCAACGAACCGATCTTCATGAGTGACGGCCAGAACAGCGAGCTGCGCTATAATCTCTGGTACCCGCGCTGGGCCTACGATCGTTACCGGGCGCGCTACGAAGCCGCAGCCGAGGCGAATCACTGGCGCTATCTGGATCTGTGGGACCTTGTGGACGGAGCCGAATTTACCGACAGTCCGGTTCACCTGACGCCGGCGGGTTCGCGCCAACTGGCCGAGCGCGTAGCTGCTGAAATCCGTACAATCGCCAATCGAGGACCCTGAATGGACGAAACGACAATCCGTGAACAACTGCGAGCCTATATCACCCGCGATCTGATCCGTGACGAGAGCTATCCCCTTACCGACGACGAAGGCATCATTACCGGCGGTTTGATGGACTCTTTTTCGCTGGCGGAACTGGCCGTTTACATCGACAAGACCTTCGGGGTCTATATCCCGGATACGGACCTGACCGTCGCCAGAATGGACACCCTCGATCAGATCGTCGCGCGCGTCACCCAGGTCTAGCCGCATGCTTGGCCGTTCTACCCGCAGCCGCTATCAATCGCTGCTGGATGCCCATGCGCTTTCCGAGGACAGGCCTGACGATCCCGCCGTGATTCTCGTTCAGACCGGGCAGGAGCCGCAGGTCATTCCTCGCGTCCGATTCCGCGAACTGGTTCAGCAATATGCTTCGGCGCTGCAAAATCTGGGAATGCAGTCGGGCGATGTGCTGGTGATTGCCCACCTTCAGAGTCTGGAGAGCATGTTGGCCTTCTGGGGGGCACTGCGGATCGGGGCCATCCCATCGATGTTCCCGACCCTGACCGAAAAACTCGACGCACATCATTATCTCCGCAACATGGCTCAGTTGGTGGAATTGTCTGCCATCCGCGCAGTTTTCACCACCGACGAATTCGCGTCTGAACTGCGCGCACATCTCCCCTGCCCCATCTTCGACACCCAATCATTGTCAGCAGCCAAAGAGTATGTGGAAAGCCCATCCGCAGCTCCCGACGAGCACGCCATCGCCTTTCTCCAGCATTCCAGCGGCACCACTGGGCTGCAAAAAGGGGTCGCCCTTTCCCATTACGCCGTACTCAATCAGCTTGCCAGCTACAGCGATCGCCTTCAGCTTCGCGCCGAGGATGTCATCATCAGTTGGCTGCCGCTGTACCATGACATGGGTCTGATCGCCGGATTCCTGCTGCCGCTCGTTCAAGGCATCCCCCTGGTCCTCATGTCGCCGTTTGATTGGGTGCGCAGCCCGGCGCTGCTCATGCAGGCCATTGACCGCTATCAGGGGACGCTGTGCTGGCTGCCCAATTTTGCCTACAACCACTGTGCCCGGCGGATTCGCGCGGCGGATATGGACGGGTTATCGCTTGCCAGCATGCGTGCCTGGATCAACTGCTCCGAACCGGTGCGGCACGCCAGCCACCAACTGTTTCTGGAGCGCTTCGGCAGCCTCGGCATTAGGCCGGAAACTC
>JAIOHO010000371.1 GCA_019912905.1 Anaerolineae bacterium | reverse complement strand
CTTGTGGGCAAAGGCGCTCTTGCCGACGTAAGCCAGGTGATCGTCCGGCGCGAGATTGGCGATTTCGGCCACGACGCGCGACAGGCGAGTCAGGGTACGCAGGCTTTCCGGCGGCACACAGTCATAGCCCATCTTCAGTTGCAGGTCTGGGATGATGCTGCACAGGTTGGCATTGCCGCAGCGTTCGCCGTAACCGTTGATCGTCCCCTGCACCTGGACCGCTCCGGCGCGGACTGCCGCCAGCGTATTGGCGACGGCCAGCTCGCCATCGTTGTGGGTATGGATGCCCACCGGCATTTCAGGAAATGCCTGCTGCACCATCTCAAAATACTGGGTGACTTCCCAGGGCAGCGCGCCGCCGTTGGTATCACATAACACCACGCAGTCGGCCCCGCCTCGGACCGCCGCCTGAACCGTGTCCATGCCGTATTCCATATCGAGTTTCAGGCCGTCGAAGAAGTGCTCGGCGTCGTAGATGACTTCCTTGCCCAGCTCTTTGAGATAGCGCACGGTCACTTCGATCATGCGCAGGTTTTCTTCGGGCGTGGTTTGCAGCACGTCCGTGACATGCAGCATGGACGTTTTGCCGACGATGGTCACGACGGAGGTCTGTGCTTCGACCAGCGTCTGGATATTGGCGTCGTCTTCGGGCTTACTGCCTTTGCGACAGGTGTAGCTGAACGCGGCGACTTTCGCGTGCTTCAGGTCAAGCGTGCGCACCTGTTCGAAATAAGTCTCATCCTTGGGGTTTGAACCGGGCCAGCCACCCTCAATGTACGCCACGCCCAGATCATCCAGCAGCTTCGTAATTCGAATCTTATCGGCGACCGAAAGCGAAATACCTTCGCGCTGAGTTCCGTCACGGAGCGTGGTGTCGTAGATGGCGACTGTCCTCATGGGGGTTCCCTTTCATTCTTTAGCTATCAAAAGGGGCACACCGTCTGATGTACCCCTTCAAATCACAAAGATTATCCGGCAAGTGTATTGACGCGAGCCGGGTTCGACGCTTCATAGGTGGCGACTTCCTCTTCAAGTCCCTGGAGGTAGCCAAGTTGATCGACGCCGTTGAGCAGGCAGTATTTGGAGAATCCGTCGATTGGGAACTCGACCCTCCTGCCATCCGGCAGAGTCAGAGACTGCGTGGCGAGGTCGATTTGGACCTGCGTTTCGGGGTCTTCTTCGACCAGGCTGATCAACTGCTGGTGCGTTTGCTCATCGACTGTGACGGGCAGCAGGCCATTTTTCAGCGCGTTGTTGCGGAAAATATCGGCAAAGTAGGTGCTGATGACCGCCTGAAATCCACCACCCACCAGTGCCCAGGGCGCATGTTCACGCGAGCTGCCACAGCCAAAGTTGTGGCCGCCGATGAACACCGATGCGCCCAGGTGTTCGGGCTGATTGAGGACAAAATCCGGCTTTGGGCTGCCGTCGGACGCATAGCGCCAGTCTGAAAACAGCGCTTTGCCCAGCCCTTCTTTGTCCGTCGTCTTCAGGAAGCGCGCCGGGATGATCTGGTCGGTGTCGATGTCGTTGATCGGCAAAGCGACCATCTTGCCGGTAAATGCTTTGATCGGTTCCATTAGACTGGCTCCATGACAAATTCGCGGGCATCGCTGATGACGCCTTTGATCGCGGTCGCCGCAGCGGTCAGCGGGCTGGCGAGGAACGTGCGCCCGCCTTTGCCCTGACGTCCTTCAAAATTGCGATTGCTGGTGCTGACGGCGTACTGTCCAGGCTGAAGCTGATCGCCGTTCATGGCGATACACATCGAGCAGCCCGCCTCGCGCCATTCCGCGCCCGCTTCCCGAAAGATGCGGTCCAACCCCTCCGCCTCAGCCTGCCGCTTGACCTGCTGCGAACCGGGCACAACCATCA
>JAIOHO010000370.1 GCA_019912905.1 Anaerolineae bacterium | reverse complement strand
GACAAAGACTTCTTTTTCAACTGGACACTCGACCCGGATAACGGAATCGGGCGCAATCAATTCGGGCACAGCGTCCGCCTGTCGCCGTTTATGGGCGTGATGGGGATGCCAGCCGACGAGCCGGGCATACACTCGACCCGCCCGCCGCGCACCAACGGCGGCAACATCGACTGCAAGGAACTGGGAGTCGGCAGCACGCTGTATCTGCCCATCGCTGTCGCAGGCGGCCTGTTTTCCACTGGCGACGGCCATGCGGTTCAGGGCGACGGCGAGGTCTCCGGCACGGCCATCGAATGCCCGATGGAGCGCTGCACGCTGCGTTTCGACCTGCGCGACGACTGGACGCTGACCACCCCGCGCGCCCATACGCCGACCGGTTGGCTGACGTTCGGCTTTCACGAGGATTTGAATCAGGCGACCTACACCGCCCTGAGCGCCATGCTCGACCTGCTGATGGAGCTGTACCGGGTGGACCGGGCGCAGGCGCTGGCACTGGCAAGTGTCGCCGTAGACCTGCGGGTTACGCAGATCGTGAATGCCGCGCAGGGGGTCCACGCCTTCCTGCCCCACAACGCCCTGCTCACAGCATCTTAAAGCGCTTGCGGTCTTTGTAGAGCACGGCAACCGGGGTGCCCTTCGGCGGCAGCGTCTGGCCCTTAAGGTCATTGCGCTGCGCACGCTGCGTCTTCGACAGCGGTTCGCCGCCGTCGGGAGGCACAAAACGGTATTCGGCTTTGAGCTGGTAATCGCCGTCGCTGTCCCGACGATCGCTGATACTGACCAGTTCGCCGCGCACCACCTGGCCTGTGCGCGCCAGGTCACGGTCGCGCAGCGTGCTGACGATGATCCCGGCGAATATCCCCCAACTGATCGTATTCCAGAGCACGCTGAACACGGTGAGAAAGATCGGCGTGCTGATGTCGTTTGTCCCGGCAATGCGTGACACCCCGGGGTCAGATGGCGCAATCAGCACATCGACTCCCGCACCTGGTTCGACGCGGTTATACAGATCCTGGCTGACGCTGTGATCGCTGCTGTACTGTCGGTCGTTCGCCCTATACGTATAGCTGGCGTAATAGGTGATGCTGCCGTCATCATCATCTTCGTCGTAATGGCGGCCTGTGTACTGCCCGCGCACGATCACCCCTGTGCTGTCGAGCAGGCTGTAATTGCGCCATTCGCCGATCGCAAAGATGATGACCACGATGCCGATCACCACAAACGGCAGCATAAACAGTGTCATGCAGCCGCTGCCTATCCCGGCGATCATAGAGACGCTTTTACGCCGACCAGCCAGAAACGCGGCGTTGCCCCGCTGGAGCAGAAAAACCTCATCGGGATTCACCGGCCTCTGAACGCTGGGTCGTTGGGGGCGAGGAGTCTCGATGGCCTGCTCGCTGGCGGCCCGATGAGCGCCGCAGGATTCACAGCGATCGCCGCCGGAGTTCTCCGTCCCGCAGAATCGGCACGTCCAGCGGTCACGGGTGGTCATGGGTTCACCCCGTGTCGGCGGCACGGGCGATTCCCGGTATTCCAGTGGTTCGAACGACTCGGCCTCCGCTGGGGAATCTGGCAGCGGAAAGGGGTCCGGCTCTGGCTCGAACGAACCCCGTTTCAGAGCATCCTCAATCTCGCGCCTGCGCAGCAGGTTCTGGGCCAGGTCGCGCACCTCGGCGTCTTTATCCTCATCCGCCACTTTACGCAGTAGAGCGGCCACGCGATCATCGTCAAGTTTGCGGATTTCGAGCAGGGCCTCCTTGCGCACGGAGGCAGACGGATTGTTCAGCACACTTCGGGTCAGCCGGTTCAACTGCGCATCGGATAGCGACGAAGAGTCACTCATCACATCCCCCTGTAGGTTCATTGTGTCCAATAGAAGGGGAATCCCACAGCACCAGACAGGCTGCTGCATCCCTTCTACCATTTTAAGCGGGAATGCCGTTCACGCCCGTGTAAGAAGATGAAGCCGGGTCTAAATTTATCCGTTTTTTACAGCCGAATGCGGACGATCCGGTCCAGCCCGGCGTAATCCTGAAGCACATCGACCGCCTGCGGGTGGGCCAATTCCTGGGCCAGCGCCACGGCTGCCGCACCCTGAGCCGCGCCAATTTCCAGCAGCACCAGCGCGCCGGGGTTGCAGACCTTCCGCACATCGGCCAGCAGGCGGCGCACCAGGTCGAGTCCATCCGTCCCGCCGTCCAGCGCCAGGCGCGGCTCATACTGGCTGACCGCCAGCGTCGGCAGCTCATCATGGGCGATGTAGGGCAGATTCGCCATCAGCACGTTGATTTTGAGGCCGCGTTCGATCAGCGGTTGCAGTAAATCGCCTTCCAGAAACGTCACCTCCACCGCATGCAGCGCGGCATTCTGGCGGGCGATGTCCAGCGCCAGCGGGCTGAGGTCCACCGCATACACTGCCGCGTTCGGGCAGTTCGCCGCGAAGGTCACCGCCAGCGCGCCGCTGCCAGTCCCGATGTCCGCCGCCGCACAATCCGCGCTACCCTGCACGAAGTTCAGCGCTGCTTCCAGCAGCAGTTCCGTCTCCGGGCGGGGGATCAGTACGCTGGGAGCGACGCGCAGTTCCCGGTCATAGAAGGCCCGCCGCCCCAGGATATAGGCGACCGGCTCTCCATCTGCGCGGCGCTGCACCCATTCACCGTAGCGTGCTGCCTGCTCCGGGGTGAGCGCAGCGTCCCCATGCGCCAGCAGATAGGCGCGGTTGACGTTCAGAAGCTCAGCCAGCAGCACCTGCGCGTCCAGGCTGGCCGACTCCGAGACCGGGGCGATACGATTGCGCGCGGCGTGCAGCGCGGATTGGATCGTGGTCATGGGCCTACCTTTGAAGCGGGCCGCGTCCACAGGGCGGTCGCTTTGCCCTGCGCGTCCACGCTCTGCTCGACAAACCCCAGGCTGGCATACAACCGGCGCGCGACCCGATTGGCATCCTGATAACACACCAGAATTTCGCCGCCATCCGGTTTCGCCGCCAGTTCGTCGAGGGTCTGCTGCATGGCGGCCCGCCCATAGCCCTGGCCCTGGAAGGCCGCGTCGATCATCAGCCGGAAGATTTTCCAGCGGCGGTTGTCGGCATCGCGCCCGGACAGGATGAAGCCCACAATCTGATCCGCGTCGTTGTAAATCGCCCGCGGGCAGGCATCCGGGTAGAACTGCGCCTCGGCAATCGAGTAGAGGTTGTCCGGCACAAAGTCAAATTGCTCCGCCGTCACCGACAGCCGGATACAGGCTTTCCAGTTTTCGACGGTGATAGGTTTCAAGTGGACGGCAACCATCGCAATGCTGAACCTCGACCGAATCGGGTCTCAGAACGTCAGGTGCGGATTTTTGAACGGAATCAGGGCGAGGATGACGGCGTGTTCGTAGTAAATAGTCCGGTCGAGCACGTCGTCGGTGAGGATGCCGACCGAGCCGTTGGCCTGTTTGGAATTGCTGCGCCTGAACACCAGATCGTCCGCGTGGCCGAGTTCGTAGCCCTGGCGCACCAGTTGGGCAACTTCATCCGGCAGCACAAAGGTCGCCGTCCGGCTCTGGCCGAGGCGTCCTGCACCGCGCACGAGGATCCAGGCGACGCCGTGCAGTTCACCGTGGCGCTCCTCCAGACCACCTTCGATGCCCACCCAGAAATCGGCCTCTGGCACCGTTTTTTCTGCCTGCGCCGCACGCTGGAACGCGCCCTGATAGGTCTCCTCGTCGCTCATCGGCTGGTCGCTGACCCCCGAGTCGATTGCGACACCG
>JAIOHO010000369.1 GCA_019912905.1 Anaerolineae bacterium | reverse complement strand
ACCTGACACAGCACAAAAGATTCATGGTCGCCCTCGGGGAGGCCTTGCACCGCCGCCTCATTATGCCCCAAGCGCGGGGCAGATTCGGCAGGCTTGGCGCAGCAACCTCCCACTCGTGCCACCATCCCCCCGTCGGCCTCTTCCGGCGCGTTTCACGCTCTGGTCGCGCCCGACTACCCCCCTCACCGCCCCCGCCTGTGGCGTCGTTTGCGCACTGCGCACACTGGTCGCTGGCGGCGCCCCCCACGCTCCGGCCCTGTCTGGCGGGGTGCCCTCGGCAAAGAGCGCCTCGGCGGTCGCGGTGGCTGACTGCGCTTCGCTTGCCAGCCCCACGCTTGAGGGGGGTAGTCGGCCTACGGCTCGACGGGGGGTTCCGCCTGCGGCGGGTTAACGAGCCAAAGGCTCGCGCTTTAAAGGGCGGTGAGGGGCGATTTGTTGCCTGCATTGCCGTGAGACAGGCTCAAGCGCAATGGCATTTCTGCCAGTTGACTCCATTTATATAGTATTATATAATATCAATTAATGTTACATAAAGGAGGTGAGGCACAATAGCAATACATCTACTGGCTAACGGCAAACCCAAATGCGGCACAACCTTGCAAGGTTTTAACGCCTTCCGCCAAGTGACGGAGGAGACGCAGCGAGTCACCTGCAAGCATTGCCTGGGGAAGACCAGACGCACGAATCCCAATGCGATCCTTACCGAGAATCTTGTGGGCCGAATGTTACTTTATAGTTTTGGCTATGACATGAGACTCAACGAGTTTTTTATCATCGAGCGGCAGACCGCCTCGACTGTCGTAGCCCGAGAAATCGGGTCGAAAAAGGACGGCGGATTTTCAGGCTATGAGACTCCTGACCCTTCCCAAAAACGCGGTCGCGTGGTCCGATTTCGCGTCAGAGGCTCAGGCGCAGACAGCAACTATTACTTCGTATCCGGGCGTACGTACGCTACGCTGCATGACGGATCGAAGGTCATGTATGACGAACTGGACTAACCCGACATTTGAGAGGGCTAGCGACAAACCGTCAGCCCTCTTCGAGTCGTAAACGGAGGCGATGTGCTATGCTATGCATAAACTTGGATAAGGCTATGAATAACAAATGCCCCTCGGTCATCTCTTCGACAACGCTCCAGCGTGAAGTGGGGCGCGTAACCCGCCGCGTGAACCGGAACAAAGAGCATATTATTGTTGAACGCGATGGTTTCCCCATTGTCGTCATGATCCCGATAGACGAGTATGAACAGCTGACCGGTCGCAAGGCTGCCAGGCCCCAGGGGAAATAGCCACCAATTCATATTAGTTTGTATTTCGTTTGATAACATCCTCGTTTGCAACATTTGCGGTATAGTATCAATACACGGAATTCACACATTGTCGCCACCTGTCCGCTTAGCCGTTGAGGAGGCGTAGATGTCTCGTGACCGCGATCCAGTGGATAATGCCATCGAAAGCATTGGCGGTGCCCTTATTGGCATCATCATCGTTGGCACCATCGCTTACTTGCTCGGTAGACAGCGCAGAAACAGCCAAAAGGACTTTGTACTCCCGGAAGGTCTCGTCGTGGATTACGATGACCCCTTCTACGTACCCCCTAAGCCAGCGAATTGGCTGGATAAACTCACTTTCCTCTTGGCCTTTTACGCTTTTTTCGGGGCGCTGACATTAGCGGCTATGATGGTGCACTACCTGCATCTCAGCAACGTCCTCGGCGTCTTTCAGACGCACTTGCTGTGGATTTTTCCCGCGTTCTTCGGTTGCGCATTCCTAGTGGAAGTGGGTTACAAACACGAGCAAAAAAGAAAAAAACGAGCGCGTGCGGTCCGCAGTCTGGACTTAAATGGGATTGACGAACAACGAATGCGCACGTACACCATCATGCTGCCGAAGGAGCAGGATTGGCACCCTCAGGATGCCGGTCGCTTCATGGAGCAACTGCTCCTCAAGACCGAGCGGTTGATATTTCAAATCGAGGCGAAGCCAGATGGCATCACCTGGCGCATTCTGGATTGGACCGGCGCAGTAGAACCTGCCGTCATGCGTCAAGCCATTGCAGCCTTCTATCCCGCTGCCGAAGTGGTATGCGGAACGCACCCGGAAGTGGAATTCCGGGAACCCTTCTATCGCCTGACGCGCGTGGTGTGTCAGGACCAGCCCTTCATTAACCCTATCGCCTATGTGAGCGACTTCAAGCAGTTTGACCCGTTGGTCAATCTCGTCCAGGAAATGGACATCCTCAAGCCAGGCGAGCGCATTGCCTACACCCTAGCCGTCACCGAGCCAGCCCGTTTTGTCTATGAACAAGCTCGGGACGTGCTGACGATTAAGCCTCCGGTGAACCCGTTTGACGTGGGCAGTATGGCTTATCAGGCAGGCGCGCAGCTCGACAACCGGGTGTCGCCCTATGCCGACGAGGACCTGAAAGTGTACGTCGCCAAACTCGACCATCTGGTCTATCAGGCGCTGCTGTTTGTGCAGGCAGATGCGGCCAGTGAGCAGCGTGCCGGGGATTTGCTTTCGCTCATCAGCCACGTCGCCCAATTCGACCGTCACCTGTACAACCGCTTACTGGTTCAGCCCGAAGCAGTGCAGGCCGGAACCGGTTGGGTGCGCAGCGCCGAGCGCGCCAGCGCGACCGAGTCAACTGGTTTACTTGATCGGTGGCTCCAGAACCTGGACATGGATTGGCGCTCGTGGCGGATGCTGCTGGACACGCAGGAATTGGCGGCCCTCTGGCACCTGCCTCATGAAGGTTTTCAGTTGGGGAGTATCATCTGGACACGCGGTAAAAAAGTGCAGATGCCTGGAGTGATGCGTGGCAAAGACGAAGGTGTACTCCTGGGCTTTAACGGTATTGCCGGTCAGACATCCCCGGTGTACCTGCCAGAAGAAGACCGCGCCACCCACATGAGCGTCATCGGGCAGACGGGTGTGGGCAAGAGCACGTTGCTGCATAATCTTATTGCCGCCGACATTGCCGCCGGGCATGGGCTAGCGGTCATCGACCCCAAAGGTCACTTGGTCCGCGACATCCTGCGCACCAGTATCGTCCGCAGTCGGGTGGACGATGTCGTGCTCCTGGACGTGGCCGATACGGATTACCCACCACCAATGAATCTGCTGTCGGTGCCCGGCGAGGTGGAGCAGGGGAACGCGGTCGAGCTGCTGTTGGGTGTATTCGAAAAACTCTATCCTGACTTTGCGGGGACGCGCATGGCAGATACGTTTTCGATGGCCGTGCAGACCCTGTGGCGGGCGGAAGCCCCCACCCTGCTGGACGTGGAGCGCCTGTTTGAAGACGTGGACTATCGTCACCGGCTGGTGGCCCGGTCAGACAATTTTGTGGTGCAGCGCTTCTGGGCGCAGTTTGAAGGCAAGACGCTGGCCCAACAGGATGAGTTGACCCAGCCGATTCTGTACCGGATGCGCCAGTTTTATGGTAATCGAACCCTGCTGCCAATGATGTGTCACCCGGAACCGCTGGACTTGTACCAGCTTGTCCGCCAGAACAAGATTATCCTGGTGTCGCTGCACGTCAGCGAGGCCAAACTCCCGCCGCGTGAGCAGTATTTGCTGGGCGCGCTGCTCATCTCGCAAATCCAGATGGCTGCCATGAGCGGCGCGATTGCGAAACCCCCGTTCTATCTCTACATCGACGAAGCGCAGAACTTTGTGACGACATCCCTGCCACAGATGCTATCCACGGCCCGCAGTTCTGGGCTAGCGCTGGTGATGGCAAACCAGCACCTCAAGCAGTTGTCCGGCGATACCCTGGATGCCGTCCTGGGCAACGTCGGGGCGGCGGTCGCCTTCCAATGCAGCGAGCACGATGCGCGGATCATTGCCCGGCTGCGCAAAGGCTTCGAGGTGGACGACCTGATGCACCTGGACAAATACCAGGCAGGCGTGTTCATGCGCTACAAAGGCGAAACGCAGCCTGCCTTCAGCCTGGAGACGCGACCTGCGCCGCTGCCGCCCAACCCCGAGATCGGGGACAAGCGCGAACACGTCCTGCGCCAAGAATCCCGCGAACGCTACAGCCGCCGCACGAGCCAAGCCATCATGGGCTGGCTGGCCGGGCGCTACGCAGCCCCTCCCGGAGAGAATACGAATCATGATAAAGTGGAGGATACCTTTTACGATTAATCATGGGCGATCTGAAGAAACGCCGACGTGACCAGAGGCTGGGTGAGCCAAGGTCCATGCGCCTGACGAAGCGCGACAAAGAGATTGTCGAGGCCGTACACCGCTACCGGCTGCTGCGTCAGGACCAAATCGAAGCGCTTTTTTTTGGCTCCCGAAGCGCCACTCAACGGGTGTTGGTACGCCTGTACGATCATGGATTTCTCGAACGGCGCTTCATCCCAATATACAGTGGGCGCAGCCCGACGTTCTACGTGCTGGACCGCCGCGGGGCGGACCTGCTCCGAGCCGAGCTGGGCTACGAAGACCTCACCTGGCATCATTCCAGCAAGGACCTGAGCGCCGACTTTCTGGAGCACACCCTCGCTATCAATGACGTGCGCATCGCCGTCACACTCGCGGCCAGGCAGCCCGGCTACGAGCTGCTCGAATGGCGCAGTGAGAGCGACCTTAAGGCCGGTTACGACCGCGTGCGGGTGCACACCGGCACAGGCGCTGTACGAAGCATCCCCATCGTCCCGGACAGCTATTTCGTGGTACAGACCCCGCTGGGCCGTGCGCCGTTTTTCCTGGAAGTGGATCGAGGCACGGAGACCACCGTCCGATTTCTGACCAAAGTGCGGGCTTATGCGGCCTACTATGCCAGTGGGGATTATGAACGCCGCTTTGGGAACCGGAGCCTGCGCATCCTGACGGTGACGGTGGGGGAGAAGCGGAGAGATAACCTCCAGGAAGTGTCACAGAAAATTAACAGTCCACAGCGCTTCTTGTTTGCAGTCGCGGCTGACGTCCGCGCGGCAACGGTCTTTTCGTTGCCCATCTGGTATGCGGCAGGGGAGCGAGAACCACAGGTGCTGATCCACTCCGAGCAGCGCCCCGATTGACAGACCGCCCACATTCCCCACACAATGAAAGTCTGCATGGTCTTTCGTCGCTCACCAGGTCTGGTGCTGGGGCGTTCCGGTCCCTGGCGCATCCACCCCTTCGTGCGGGTCCCGCAGCATGCCCGATCCGGGCACCTGTATGTCGTGGGTAAGACCGGCAAAGGCAAGAGTAAGTTTCTGCAAGCCTGTTTGTTTCAGGACGTGGCCGAAGGCCGAGGCTGTGGCGTGATCGACCCCCATGCCGATCTCGTCACGGACCTCTTGTGGCTGCTGAACCGGCGGGGTGTGCTGCACGACCCGGCCCAGGTCGAGCGGATCGTCTACGTCAATCCGGCGGAGTCACGCTACGTTATCCCCTTCAACGTGCTCGCCACAGCGGGGGAGCCTTACGAGATCGCCCAGAACGTCATCGAAGCCTTCCGCCGGACCTGGCCGGACAGTCTGGGCGAAGCTCCCCATTTTTCCAACGTCATGCTCCATACCCTGCTGCTGCTGATCCGGGCGCGGTTGACCCTGGTGGACATGCCGCACGTCTTGGTGGACACCTCCTTCCGGGATGGGCTGCTGGAACAGGCCAATGAGCCAGAACTGACGTCGTTTTTCCACGACCGGTTTGACGAATGGGGGAGGAATGCCGCCGTGATGAAGGAAAGCACGCTCAACAAAGTCACTGCCCTGACCATGAACCCGCACTTGAAGCGCATGCTGGGGCAGCCGGAGAACCGGCTGGACTTCCGGGCCATCATGGACGAGGGGAAGGTGCTCCTGGCCGACCTGGGACACTGTGACGAGGAAAGCCAGCGGCTCATCGGCAATCTCATCACCACCGGGATCGAGCAGGCGATCTTTTCCAGGCACGACATCGCCCATCCCGACCGCCGCCCCTTCTACCTCTACATCGACGAGTTCCAGGATTTTTCCGCCAGCAGCGGCTCCGTCAAGACCCTCAGTAAAATTCTATCCGGCGCGCGCAAGTTTGGCCTGCATCTGACGCTGGCGCACCAGAACCTCAGTCAGCTCTCGGAGCGCATGAAAGGCGCGGTGATCGGCAACGTCTGGACGAAGGTCATTTTTGGCGTGTCCGAAGACGACGCCCACGAATTTGCCCGCTTCGTGGGCCTAGGGAACGTGGACCCGGGGATCGTCAAGCATGACGCCCAGACCGACACCCAGCACCCACTGTACGCCCCCCTTCAGGAGCAGTGGCACCAATGGGCCACTACGCTCGCCAACCAGAAACCCCGTCAGGCAACCGTCCGCGATTACGCCGGGCGCACCCGCCAGATCTGGACGCTCCCGCTGGAAGGCAGTGCGAATCCAGATAAGGAAGTCGCATCCGTGAAGGATGCGGCCATGCGACGCTACGGCATTTCGATGGCTCAGGCTAAAGGGATTATAGGAACTCCGGACGATATTCTGTCCGATAAGGGCTGGCCGATGTATGAGCACGAAACCACCTGAATTGAGACACTCCGTCCAGTGTTGGCTTTATTATTATATTAGAAGTTACGCAGTTGAAAAACGTGAGCTA
>JAIOHO010000368.1 GCA_019912905.1 Anaerolineae bacterium | reverse complement strand
TACGGATTTTTATAGTTGGCTTATATCCTCCTATGTTAACGTGATTAAAGAAAACCAAAGTTTGCTCAATGATAAAGCTAAGCTGGTTCAATACTCGGTAGTCCTAATAGGGTTGGAAGTCATAATTATAATTGTCGGAGGTATTATTTCTGCCCCTGTAAACTGACGTCAAACTTCTAGCAAATATCTTCCCATGATGTGTGTCTGAATTCGACGACCGCTAGGTATGTTTTGCCCACGTCATCGAATGGGCTATACTTGGCTGCGAGAATGAAGTCTTTTTGGAATAGGGTTCTTTCATCGTAAGCTGGTGTTTCGGGGACTTACTGGATGATGCAGCCTCATTGTGAGTGCAGCCTGATATTCGTGAGCCGGGACGGGTGATATGGCTGACCTGTCCTATGGGGTCAGCCTGCTCTGGCCCTCCGTATTTGAACGACGCGCGTCCACCCAGGCGGATGGCGCGTTTGCCGCAGACCTCAACCTCGAACCGCTGATCGCGATCCTCAGTATCGAACCCCAGTATCGCCAGAGTGTCGAGCATATTCTGTCTCGGCCCCTGACCGATCCTGAGGTGCTCAATTATCGCCTGGACGTGATCGACGATCTGCTGCGCACGCCCAATCTGGTGACGGCGCTGGAAGAAGCACTGACGCTGATCACGGTGCTGGAAAGCTACATGGTCCAGCCGCAGTGGGAGCAAAGCGAACTGCGCAAGGTGGCCTGGCGGCTGAGCGAACTGGAGAATTATATCCACTGCGTCGATTATCTGCTGGGCGCGCTGGATGGCTGCGGCGGTGCCTTGCAGTCGGCGGCGCTGTGCGCGCTGCGCGAACTGACCAGAGCGATTGCCGGGGACTCGATATTCAGGGACCTGAAGGCGGAACTGCCTGCCATGATGGAACAGATTCGCGGCATCCGCAGTATTACCATCGGCGTCAACCTGGACGGTCAGCTTCGCCCGGTAGAAGCGACCCTGCTGGGGATCAATACCACGCGCTTTACCGGCGAGTCGCTGTCCTTCTTTAACCGGCTGCTGGGTTTGGGTGGGGATGGACATCTCCCGACCGAAGGCATCGGCCCGCTGCATAAGGCCCGCTCACGCAGCGCCAGCCTGGGTGAATATAATGTCCGCCTGCCGCAAACCGATAACCCGCTGCTGCACCCCCTGTTCAAAGACCTGGCCGACGTGATGGATCAGGTATGCCAGCCGATCGCCACGGCCCTGCGCAAATATATGCGCGTCAACAGCCGGCTGCTGGCGGCCTTGCAGGAGGAAATCGCCTTTTACCTGGGCGCGATTCGTCTGATCCGCCATCTGCAAAACTGCGGATTGACGATGTGCCGCCCGGAGATCGCGGCTCAGGATCGGCGCATCTGCACCATGAGCGGCCTGTTTAACCTCAACCTGGCGCTGCGGATCGCCCCGCTGTTTCGGGCCTGCGATCTGCGCCATGAGATCATCGTCAACGAGGTCAACTTTGGCGAGGAAGGCCGCATCTTTATCCTGACCGGGCCGAATCGGGGCGGCAAGACGACCTATACCCAGGCGGTCGGGCTGGCGCACTTGATGATGCAGGCCGGGCTGTTTGTGCCTGCCGTGAGTGCGCGCATGAGTCCGGTGGACGGCATCTACACCCACTTTGCCGCCGAGGAACGACCGGACCAGGAAGCGGGCCGCCTGGGGGAAGAAGCCAAGCGCCTGAGTACCATTTTTGAGCGGGCCACCCGTCACAGCCTGCTGCTGTTCAACGAGTCACTGGCAAGCACCAGCGCCGGAGAAAGCCTGTACCTGGCACGCGATATCGTGCGGGTGATGCGGCTGCTGGGGGCGCGGGCGATTTTCTCGACGCACCTGCACGAACTGGCGGCGGATGCCGACGAGATGAACGCCGAGACCGAGGGCGACAGCAAGGTGGTCAGTCTGGTGTCGATGGTGCTGGTCGAGAAGGGGGCCGAAGGCGAAACGGCACGCCGCACCTACCAGATCATCCCCAGCCCACCGATGGGCCGCAGTTATGCCCGCGAGATCGCCGTGCGCTATGGCATCAGCTATGACCAGCTTAAGGCCAGCCTTCAGGCGCGCCGCGAGATTCCGGCGGATGAATCTAACCATTCGCATGAGGCGGAGGAAAATCTCTCAGCCGACTGAGCCTGAAACGAAAAGGAATCCGCTTTGTTTCACAAACTCGTGATTTTGATCCTCTTAATGGTGTTCAGCCTGCCGCTTGCCGCGCAGGACAGTGGCGAGCAGGCCCTATCCGACGATGCGCCGGAACTGGCGCGCTGTGTGAACCTGGGCAACATGCTCGAAGCGCCCACCGAGGGCGAATGGAGCCTGCGAGTCGAGGAACCCTGGCTGCAAGTGATTGCCGACGCCGGGTTCGATACGGTGCGCATCCCCATCCGCTGGTCGGCTCATGCGGCGGCGGACGCGCCTTACACCATCGACGACGCCTTTTTCGCGCGGGTGGATGAGGTGGTGGGCTGGGCGCTGGACGCCGGGCTTCAGGCCATCATCAACATCCATCATTATGAGGAAATGGCGACCGACCCGGCAGGCCATCACGACCGCCTGCTGGCGCTGTGGCAGCAGATCGCCGACCACTACCAGGATTACCCCCAAGCCCTCGTGTTCGAAGTCATGAATGAGCCGAACGGCGCGCTGACCGCCCGCCTGTGGAATGAGGATCAGCTTGAAATTCTGGACGTCATCCGCGCCAGCAACCCGACGCGCACCGTGATTATCGGCGGCATCCAGTGGAATTCGCTGTATCAACTGCCGTCGCTGAAACTGCCTGCGGACCGCGCACATCTCATGGCGACGTTTCATAATTACCTGCCGTTCGAGTTCACACATCAGGGGGCCGAGTGGGTGAGCGGTTCGGATGCCTACCTGGGGCGGACCTGGCCCATCCGCGATGATGAGGTGCAGCTCGACAGGTATTTCGAGTATGCCGCCCAGTGGCAGGACAACCTGGGCATGCCGCTGCTGATGGGCGAATTTGGCGCGTACAGCAAGGCCGACCTGGACTCGCGGGTGCGCTTTACACGCGCGCTGGTTGAACACGCCGAAGCTGCGGGCATCGCCTGGTGTTACTGGGAATTTGCCGCCGGGTTCGGTATTTATGACCGCTTCACCGGCCAGTTCAACGACCTCTATCGCGCGCTGATCCCGGCAGACGCCTCGTAGTGTAGTCTACCGGGTTTTCCCCCAGGCGTCCCAATAGGTGACTTCGCGCGCCGGGCGGCGTTTGGCGGGTTGAAAATCATTGCCCGTGAAATAGGCGACGGGCAGCAGCGCCGCCTGCGTGATCGTGTCGGGGATGCCCAGCACCTGGGCGACTTCCTGTTCATAGCGCAGGTGCAGCGTCGTCCAGGCCGATCCTAACCCGCGTGCTCTTAGCGCCAGCATCAGCGACCACGTGGCCGGAAGAATCGAGCCATAAAATCCAGCCTGGGCGAACGGTTCCGGGCTGGTGGGCCGCCCTTCGACGCACGGTAGAATCAGCACCGGCACAAGATGCATATTGGCCGCTAGGTATTCGGCAGAATCCAGCGCGCGGGTCGTCTGGGCATTGCCCGCATTCTGCTGCCGGGCGTGGGCGATGTAGTGATCGAAAAAGGACTGGTGATAATAACGGGCGACCTGCTGGCGTTTTTCGGCATCGGTCACGATCATGAAGTGCCAGTTCTGGCGGTTGCTGGCGGTCGGGGCCTGAATCGCAATCTCCAGACACTCCGCGATGACCGCCGCTTCGACTGGGCGCGTCAGGTCGAGCCGCTTGCGCACGCTGCGGGTGGTGGTCAGCAGATGATCGACGGCTGCACGGTCCATGTGGCCTATCTCCTCTTTCGCAATCAGTGCTACAGTTACGGTCATAGATGCCGACTATACCGTAATCCCTGAGGGTGAGAAATGGAAGATTTTGAATTCCCCAAAGTCGAGTACAGTGAATACGTCGTTCGCAATCGGAATGAGGTGTTTGCCGAACAAAACAGCCGCGGTCAGAAGGCCGCAGATTGGATTGCCAGCGTGGTTGGCTCCTGGCGCTTCATCATCTTCCAGTCGATTTTGCTGGTCCTGTGGGTGGTTCTGAACGTGACCGGGGTGGTGCTGCAATGGGACCCCTACCCGTTTATCCTGATGAATCTGGTGCTGTCCACCGAAGCCGCCTTTACCGCGCCGATTATTATGATGAGCCAGAATCGTCAGGCGGCCAAAGATCGCCTGGAAAGCCACCTGGACTTCGAGACCGATCAGAAATCCGAACGGGAAATCCGCATGATCCTCCAACAGTTGGAAGCGCAGAATCGTGTCCTGCTGCGGATGGCTCAGATGCTTCATGAACTTCAGCAGGAAAAAGGAGAAGATGCCGCATGACCCCTATCGCTCAATGGACCGTGTTTGAAACGACCTTTCACAGCCGCGCGGCTTATGAAAATCCGTTTCAGGACGTGATGCTGCGGGTGCGTTTCTATGGTCCCGGCGCGCCGCAGGTGATCGATGCCTTCTGGGATGGCGGCAGCACCTGGCGGGTGCGTTTCAGCCCGACCGAGCCGGGCACCTGGGAGTGGCAGACGACCTGCTCGAATGAAGCTGATGCGGGCCTGCACGGGCAGTCGGGCCGCTTCGAGTGTGTACCCTACCAGGGGGACAATGTGCTCTATCAACACGGCCCGCTGAAGTTGAGCGCGAACCGCCGCTTTCTCGAACATGCCGATGGAACGCCGTTTTTCTGGCTGGCGGATACGGCCTGGAACGGGGTGCTGCACGCGCAGACCGAGGACTGGGCGCACTACCTGGCGCTGCGCCAGCAGCAGCGTTTCACGGCCATCCAGTTTGTTTCGACCCAGTGGCGGGCCAGTACGTTGGGCGACCGCGAGGGCCAACTGGCGTTCGAGGGTGCCGAGCGCATCAGCCTGAACCCGGCCTTTTTCCAGCGCGCCGACCCTCTGGTGGAAGCGATCAACGCGCGCGGTCTGATGGCTGCGCCGGTCATGTTGTGGACTCTGACCGAGATTGACCCCGGCCAGACTCTCATCGAAGCCGATGCCATTCGCCTGGCCCGCTACCTGGCGGCCCGCTGGGGAGCCTATCAGGTGGTGTGGCTGCTGGGCGGCGACGGCCATTATGAAGGTCAGAAAGCCGATCGCTGGCGGCGCATCGGGCGCGCAGTGTTCGGTGACCGCCACGACCGGTTGGTGACCATGCATCCCTGCGGCGTCAGTTGGGTCGGGGATGAATTTCGCGGCGAACTGTGGTTCGACTTCATCGGCTACCAGAGCGGGCACGGCGATTCGGACGAGCATATCCGCTGGCTGGTGCAGGGGCCGCCCGCGCAGTCCTGGTCGGATGAGCCGCCGCTGCCGGTGATCAACCTGGAGCCGAATTATGAGGGCCACCCGGCCTACCAGAGCGGCGCGCGTTTTAGCGATTATCAGGTTCGCCGCGCCGCCTACTGGAGCCTGCTGGTATCGCCGCCTGCCGGGGTGACCTATGGCAACAACGAAATCTGGATGTGGCGCGAGGATTCCGGCCCGGCAGAGAATCACCCCAATATCGGCATAGTTCAGCCCTGGACGGCGGGCGTGGAGACCATCGGCATCGCCCACATGACCGTGCTGCGCGCGTTTTTCGAGCAAATCCGCTGGACGGAACTGGAACCGGCTTCCGGCCTCCTCCGCCAGCAGCCCGGTGACGAAGACCCCAGCCGCTTTATCACTGCCGCACAAACGCACGATGGCACCCAGGTCGTCGCCTACCTGCCGCTGGGCGGCGCTGCGGAAGTGGTCGGCAGCTTCAGCCGCGCGCGCCGCTTCGACCCGCGCACCGGGCAGTGGTCAGACGTCGAAATCGGTCAGGCCGCGCCGGATGGTGAAGACTGGCTGCTGGTGTTGGAGTAAGCTCTCATGACGAATGTGTTTCAAGGTGCACAGGTGCGGCTGCGCGCCGTCGAGGTGGCGGACTGGGAAGTTCACTACGACTGGAATTTTGACAGCGATAACGGGCGCTTCACCGACGAAGTCTGGTTCCCGTCCTCCCGCGAACAGGTGCGCGCCTGGGCCGAACGCGAGGCGCAAAGTGAAGGGCAGGGGGACGCCTTTTGCTTTCAGATCGAACGGCTGGATGGCACACTGGTGGGCACGATCAATACGCATGGCTGCAACCCGCGCTGCGGCACGTTCAGGTACGGCCTCGCTATCCGCCCCGAGCATCGCCGCCAGGGCTACGCCAGCGAAGCCATCCGCCTGGTGCTGCGCTATTACTTTGACGAACGGCGCTACCAGAAGGTGAATGCCGAGGTCTACAGTTTCAATGAGCCGTCTATGCGCCTGCACGAGCGTCTGGGATTCACGCTGGAGGGCCGCCTGCGCCGGGTGGTGTACACGCAGGGGCAGTTTTTCGATGCGCTGATCTATGGGATGACCCGCGAGGAATTCGACTCACAGGTGTGGCGGCCTTCCGACTCGCGCTGACCATCGGCCTGCTGTCAGTCCTGATTAAAACGGGTATACTGGACGCATAAGAAAAAAGACCCGTTCAATTTGGCGAGAAGGTAATACACCGGTGGCATCGGCAAGCTATCAACTGGAACACTTCTACTATGGGCGGTTCGTGCGTCAGGGCCAGCCGGAAGGCGACCCGCGCCTGCTGGCTTATTCTGCCGGGATCAAGCAGGAACTGGCGGAGGAACTGGTGACTGAGGCGGCGCTGCCTCCGCTGCCAGGGGTACCCGGCGGTGCCTGGGCGATTGTGCGCAGCAGCATTGTCCCGTTTGTGATGGTACAGGCGGCCCAGCAGGGTGCTGGCGGCCAGTCAATGTGGCACTACGTCACCATGCAGTCGGACGTCCTGCGGGCTTTGGGTGGCAATCTCGATGTGCTCAAGCAGTTGTTCGAAGCGGAGATGCCGGTGTATGACCGGCTGGGCGACCGGCTGCCGCCGCTGTTTTTGCCGCAGGCCGGGCCGCCGCCTGCCCACGAGCAGATCGACCATATCCTGGAGCTGATGACCTGCACCCGCAACCGGACCGATGTGATCGAGCTGCTGCTGTCCGCGGTGGTCGAAGGCGTGCAGATCGTCGTGCTGGAGGCTCCGGCGGAACTCGAGTCACGACTGAATTTCGTCAAAGGGCTGCTGGCACTGCTGCCGCCCCCGGCGCGCTTTGGGGTCACTTTTGCTACCCACAGCGAGTCCGATACGCGCCTCGACGCGCAGATTCGTTTTTTCAGCGGGGATGAACCTCCCGCCGATACGCTCCTGTTCCATTGGCCGACGGCGCGCGTCAGCGGCAGGCAGGTCGAAGACGGCTACAGCCATTTTATGGTCAGCCAACTGCGGCTTGATGCCGGGCTGGTCATTCAGGAGACGCAGGCGCTCACGCCGATTGCAGCCTGGCGCATCAAACGCGGCGATGCACTGGCGGCGGCGCTGGCTTATGCCTCCCATCGCAAGGCACTCGATCGTGCGCTGCGCCACAACCAACCGGTCGAAATCGACGATGTCTCGGGCGTGCTGGCGCATGATCGCACGCTGGACGACGACCTGCGGCGCACCTATGCCAATCACCTGCTCAGCATTTCGCTGGCGCTGGATGATATGCAGTATGCCGATCCGCTGGCGGTGCTGATGCGCCAGGACCGCGAACTGGAAACGACCACCCACCAGAAGCTGGAAGCGGCCTTGAACGAAGGCAAAGCCGAACTGGTGTATGCCACGCTGACCCGCTGGCTGGGCAACCCGATGGGACCGCAGGGTCGCTTATGGGTCCAGCTTGCGCATCAGGCGATCCTCACCCGCATGGACCAACTGGCGCAGCGCGGTGATCTGACGGAGGTCAATACCTTTCTGATCGACATCCAGCAGGCTGACCCCGGTGTCGAAGTGGGCCATGTGGTGCCCCGCCTGGTCGAAATGGCGCTGCCCTTCAGCTTGCGCTACAAGCCGTTGGCCGAGACGATCTTTCTGCTGGCGATCAATTATTTAGAGTCGGGCGTGATCATGCGCCTGCTGGAAGCGCCGCGCTACGTCACCCAACTTCCGCCAGCGGTGGCGCGTGTGGTGCCCTACCTCGACCAACGCGAGCCGGATCTGGCACCAGCGGGCCTGTTGATGGAAGTCTCGAATGCCTTCGGCGCACAGTGGCAGCCGCTGGTCCTGCTGCGCCTGACCGAAGCCGGGGTTGCAGCCGACCGCCTGGATCTGCTGGATACTTCGGCGCTGTCCGGGCTGGCGAACGTCGCAAAAACGCACTGGGGTGTCCAGTATGCCGACCTGCTGCGTTCGATCGTGAAGTCGCTTTCGACCGACGAGATGCTGCCGACGCTCGACGAGCCGCTGTATCTGCTGCAAAATCTGCTGCTGCTCGGCGATTTCAGCACGCTGGCGCAGGAAATGCTGCACCAGTCGCGCACGCTGTACCCCGGCGATGCGCAGGTGGATTATGCCCTGATGGTGCAGCGTCTGTTTGCCGAGACGCCCCTGCCCGCGCCCCAGGCGCTGGACGCGCTCCAGTCCATCGAGGCCGGAGGCATCCGGTCGGTGCCGCTGATGATGGCGCAGATCGGTGTCATCCAGGGCCAGGCGGATAGTGATGCCGTGGAACCGCTGGCGGAACGAGTCATCGAAAGCCTGTTCAAAAACCCAGGCATGTTGAGCGTCATGCAGGCGCGGCCCATGCACGACCTGCTGCGCTTTTATGTCAAACGTCAGGATGTCCCTGGTGCGGTGCGGGTCGCCAGCCTGTTCCCCGAAGTCGCCGCGCATCATAGCAATCAGGGCATCGTCATGATGGTCCGCATGTACAAGGCACTCTACCGCGATGCCGAACTGCAAGTGGCCGGGCTGGAACTGCTGCGCCGTTATGTACGCCAGTCAGATACCACCTCGGCGCGGCGGGCGATCACCCACTTCGGGCGCGAACTGGGCCTGAAGGTGCGCGAGGCCCTGGAAGCGACCTACAAAATCAAGCGGCTGATGAACGATGTGGGCTTTGACGATTACGCCACATTTCTGCACACGACCGCTGAACTGCTGGACAGCACGGCGCGGGCGTATGTCGATAAGAACAACCTGCCGACGCTCGGCGCGCTGGTCAATACGGTGCAGAGCCTGAGCGGGGGCCTGATGGACGACGAGAGTAATGCGATCGCGGCGGCAGTGATCGGTGTCGGGCAGACGGTCGCGGCACTGGGGGACGATTATCACACGCGCGCCCCGCGTGAACTCGACAAACATATCGAAGACCTGCTGAGCAGCAGCGAGGAACCCCGCAGCGCGCTGGATGTGCTGTGGGTGATGGGGGGCTATTTCGCCCGGGGCCGCCGCTACCGGGTGCGCTTCCAGCTTGCGCCGCATCCACTGGGCGAACGATCCTCCAAGATGCTGCATGAAGACGCCGAGATCAGCCATCAGGTGCTGCGCGGTCTCCTTCAGGCCTTCCCACCCGACAAGCCGATTAACGTCACCAGCGAGGCGATCTGCGGAGAGGTCGAAAGCCTGTGGAGCACGCTGGACGAAGCCATGCGCCGCGACCGCGTGCGCGACCTGGCCGTCGATTTGCAGCGCACGGTGCAGCTCATCGAGTACATTGCCGAGAACGGCGATGCGCGCGCCGTCCATCCCAGTTCGCCGCTGGGCCGCAAGCTGGACGAAGGCAAGACTCAGCCGAAAAGCACGCTCGAATTTTACCGCTACGTGCATGGTTATTTTCACATTACATAAGGCGGGACTGTGGGGCGGCGCTGATCTGTAAAATAAGGGTAAACTTTAGGCGTCGGGCGGAAAATTGGGTGTATCCTGAGCCTAACGAACCCCTAGACAAGGAATCCTCCCCATGCGACGCCTGTTTCGCAGACGACTCCTCGCTCGACCGCTTGTGGGCGCACCTGCCCGGCGGGTGGCGCGCCGCCGTCGCCGCCGTTTCCTGCGCTGGTGGTTGTAAACACAGCAGTCTCGTACATCAAACAGTAGAGGTGAGTTCAGAACCCTCCTTTTTCGATCGTTTGCGGTGCGTATGCGCGAGAGTCATAATCGTTTATAATTTGTTCGAAGCGATTATGGCTTGGAGTGAAGTCGCCCGTGAGCGATCTGATCTTGCTTAAGCGTACCAGCATTCGTTTTGCCATCCTCTGCATTTGGGCAGTTGTGTGGGGTACATTCCCTGCTGCTGCACAGAACGGGATACCCGCTTCGCCGCCCTCCTATTCGTTAATCCTGTTTCGCGATGCCATCAGTCTGACCTTATATGCGCCCCGGTTGCCTGATGGCGTAGGAGTTTCAATCGTTGGTTTGATCTTTCAGGTTTCGGACGAATCAGGAACCACTGCGCATTCGATTGAGCGATATGCTGCCTTTCGAGGAATTTCATTTGACAACTTGCCAGCACCAGTCTGTTTCCACCTCAAACTTGCGGGCAGTAATGTTCCAATTCCTATCGAATGCGGTGAGGGGACGCTGTTGCTGGACCAGTCTCTGGCGGCTTCCGACGTGTTTTGGTACGATGCGGCAACCAATGAAGGTCGCCTCATTACGGTTGTCCATCATGGCGAGGTAGTCGGTATTTGCCCCGCTGGACGGGCGCGCTGCGAAATGACCTATGCCGTGACAGTCGCCCCAACCCCACCCGTGCCAACGGCCAGTACCACTACTGTGCCGACAACATTGCCTACGGAGACTCCCGCAGCCGATCCAATTCCGACAATTCAATACAGGGGAGATAAGCCTGTTATTCAATTTGCGAATCCTTTAGGCGTTAAAGGTGAGGTTGAGGCCTATCAGATGAATCCTGGCGCTTCGAATTCGGCAGTTCAGGCGGTTGGATGCGTTACAGGAGGGACAAATCTGGCGCTAGAACTTGCCACGAACATCTACCTGGTTGTGCCTTTCAGCGAGTTTCGGCAGGCTGTCAAAGAGGGAGACAAACATCGGGTGACGCTGGCGAATGGTGATGAATTTGTGACTGCTCTGTCCATTAC
>JAIOHO010000367.1 GCA_019912905.1 Anaerolineae bacterium | reverse complement strand
GCCAGATGTTCGATGCCATCCTCACCACCTTTCTGGCAATCGACCTGAACCTCAACGGGCAGCGCCGGGGGGCGCTGGCTCAATGCGAGCAGGCGCTGGGCCTGTTTCAAGATGAACACGGACGCCCGTCGCTGCTGGCCGGGGTGCTGTATGTGCGTACCGGGATGCTGCTCTACGAGGCGAACGAACTCCCCCGCGCGCGCGAATTTCTGACGACCGGTCAGCAGTTGTGTGAGCAGATGGGCATCGACAGCCTGATCCTGCTGGCTGCCGGGGCGCTGGCGGCGCTGCAAAATGCCGAGGGGGATTCTGATGCGGCGCTGGCAACCCTGCACGATGTGGATGCGCATCTCGTCCCCGAAACGCTGGGCGATACGGGCTGGCTGCACGGCCTGGAAACCAGCCTCTACCTGAGTCGGGGCGACCTGGAACCGGCACTTCGCTGGGCGGAGCAGGCCGGATTCTCGCCGGACAGCCAGCCGGAATACCTGCGCATGGAAGAACTCTTGACCTACGCGCGTTTGCTGATCGTCCGCAGCCAGGTTCAAGAGGCGCGGGCACTGCTGGAGCGAATGGCACGCTTCACCGAAGCGCGGGTGCTTGTCCGCTGGCAGATGAACGTCCACATCCTCCAGGCACTGGCGGCGGAGGTCGGGGGCGAGCATGTCGCAGCCCGACGGCGGCTGGCGGCGGTGGTCGAAGTGGCTGCCCCGGAAGGGTACGTGCGCGCGTTTCTGGATACCGATGCGCGCGTGCTCGATCTGCTGCCTGCCGTGCGCCTGACCGCCCCTGCTTTTGTCGATTCGATCCTCAATGCGGCGATCCGCACGCAGCGGGCCGAAAAGAGCCAGCCCCTGGATGAACCCCTGAGCGAACGCGAACTGGAAGTGCTGCGCCTGATCGCTGCCGGACTGACCAATGCCGAAATCGCCGACCGGCTGGT
This sequence comes from Anaerolineae bacterium, assembly GCA_019912905.1. Lineage (GTDB taxonomy): Bacteria > Chloroflexota > Anaerolineae > Aggregatilineales > Phototrophicaceae. Next base: position 1,605 of record JAIOHO010000367.1, on the reverse strand, counting down.
CATCACAGTCGGCACCGCCAAGCGGCATATCAACCATATCTACGGCAAGCTGGATGTTCGCAGCCGCACCCAGGCGGTCGCCCGCGCCCGGTCACTGAAATTGATTGAGGGAGATGACGTATTTTTGAGCTAGCAGTCTAGACTGGCTGCCTGACCGATCTCAGGGCAGGCCAGGGAAATTTGCTTTAGAAGGCCAGCAGGGTCATCAACAGGCAGCTCAGAATGTAGGTGAGATTGATCGCCACACGCCCGCCCCATGACCGGTGCGAGTAATCAATCCGCAGGGCCTGCCCGACAATCACCACGACGCCCATTAAAAAGAACCAGGGGGTAAAAAGAAAGGCCACAGAGCGCCGCACGAGTGTGGCGGCGGCGTCATGGACCGCGCCCGAAATCGCAAAGGTGAGGATCAGCGCCAGTGCCGCGGGCAGGATGCGGCGTAAGGGGGCATAGACATACCGCCCCAGAGCATAGCCCCAGATCGGATTCCAGTATTGCCAGAACTCCGCAAATGACCCCGCACCGAGCGAGCGATAGAACATATTCTGAAGCGAACCCGCTGCCCCTAACGGCACGCCATTCCGGTGCTGAACGTATTGGGCCAGGGTCACGCCCTGGCGTTTCTTCGACTTGCGAACAGGGGGGCTGGTTTGAGTATCGGGCATGCTTCACCTGAATTGAATTCGCCTGTGCGGGTTCAGCATAGCCGGGCCGGGCCGGGACCGTCAAGGTCAGATCGGGCGAATGCCAGGACAGCGGTGAAGGATAATCTTCGATATATCCCCCGGGAGGCGATTGGGGCCGGTCCACGAGCCTGACCGCGCGTAGACCATCCGTCGCTTACGCGGGGCAGGATGCCTGTTATAATCAGGATGGTTATGGTGGATCAGCCGTCAGGAGCTTACCATGTCCCACCTCACACGGATCATAATTTTGTTGGGATTGCTGCTGATTGTGGCGGCCCCCATCGCAGCCCAGGAGGGCGTCACCTGGAAGGCCGAATACTTCGCTAATCCCTATCTCATCGGCGGGGACAAATACACGCAGCAGGAAAGCGCCATCCGCTTCGATTGGGGGTTAGGATCGCCGAGGGACCTGCCTGACGACAATTTCAGCATCCGCTTTACGACCGATGTCTATTTCCCGGCGGGGACCTACCGCTTTTCGGCGCTGGCCGATGACCAGGTGCGCGTTTCGGTGGCGTTTGCGCCGGTGATCAACACCTTCGATAAGCCGCAGCCGGGTGTGCTGCTGTCTGCCGAGGTGCCGCTGCCCGAAGGGGTCCATCACATCCAGGTCGATTACCGCGAGGAAGTCAAAGAAGCCTATATCGAAGTCGGCTGGGCACCGGTCAGCGCCGGGTCGTATGAGCCGCAGCTGCCGGTGCTGTTTACCTCCTCGCCCGCGCTGACGCCAAACCCCTGGCAGGCGGCCTATTATGACAACCCTAACCTGAGCGAGCCGTTTAAGTTCAAACGCAACGAGCCGAGCGCCACCCGCACCTTTAACACCGATGCGCCCCGCGAGGATCTGCCCGCCGATCATTTTTCGGTGCGCTGGGAGAGCATTCAGCCGCTGGCCGACGGCACCTATCAATTCCGCGTG
>JAIOHO010000366.1 GCA_019912905.1 Anaerolineae bacterium | reverse complement strand
GCTGGGACGAACTCCAGGACGTCGAACTCAAAATTCGCTCCGTACAGGTGGGCACCGGCCTGATCGAGGATTTCCCGGTGACGACCGCCGATGGTCCCCCGCACGCGGGCCTGTCGTTTGACCTCGACCTGCTGGTGGCCTATATGCTGTCGCTTAAGCCGCCCACGAATCCCAACCATCTGGATCAGACACTCGTTCAGCGCGGTGCGCAGGTGTTCGAGGATCAGGAGTGCGGGAGTTGTCACACTGGCCCGGCGGGGACAGACCTGCAATCGCACGACGTCGGCACCGGCAGCGCGGCAGTCGAAACGCGCATGCTGTACGACACGCCCTCTCTGCGCTACCTGTGGCTGAGCGCGCCCTATTTCCACGATGGCTCGGCAGCGACCCTGATGGATGTGTTCATGCATCCCGGTACGCACGAGTTGATCAAGACGGTCGAACCCGCCGACATCGATGCCCTGGTCGCCTATCTGCTCAGTTGGTCGATGTAGATAGGCCATTCGCCGCTGGCATAATCTGATTCAGGGTCGAGGCGAGGATTGCCTTGCCCGGCGCGACTGCTCAGGCGACCGTTTCCCATCACAACCGCAGCTTATTGCGCTGGAAGAGCAGGCTTGGGGCGGCGATGCCGACCGCCAGCGCGCCCAGGATCATGGCCGTTTTGACCGCGTTGACGGTGGTATCCAGCAGCACGGCAGGCGGCGCGGTGCTTCCCTGTTCCGCGAGTTGAATCAGGCCGATCATCGTGCCGTAGGCGAAACGACCCGGAATCATGGGGATGACCCCGCAGACGGCGAAGATGATGGCCGGGGTATGCCAGCGGCGGCCAAACCGGTAGCTGAGGAAGCCGATGCAGATTGCGCCGACCAGCGTGCCGCCCTCGATGGACGCCCCGATGCTCATCATCAACAGCGTGCGCAGCGCGTGCCCCAGCGCTCCAGTAATCACACAGCCGACCAGCGTGCGGCGCGGCACGTTAAACAGCATGGCGAAGCCCAGCGCGGCGATGCCGGACCAGAAGGTGTCGCGCAGGATGATGCCCAGGTCGATCATAGGCCGCTGACCCCCATCAGCCGCATCGCCAGCAGCAGGCCGAGTGCGATGCCCAGCGAGATGAGCACGCCGGTGACTCCGCGCACGATGCCGGTGACCATGTGCCCTTTGATGAGATCCTCGGCGGCGTTGATGAGGGGCACCCCCGGCACCAGCAGCAGCACAGCGGAGGCCAGCGCCGCCGTCGGGGTCTCACTGACCGGGAACACCGAAGCGATGCTGGCGATCAGCCCGGCGACGAAGGCCGTGCCGCCCACCGTCAGAATCAGGTTGAATTGGTGCCGGGTCAGTTCCTGGCGCACGATCATCGCCACGCCGGAGGCAATCAGGGTGATGATGGTCGCGGCTGTATCACCCCCTGCCAACTGGCAGAAGGCAGCGCAGGCCAGACCGACGGTGAAGGCCACCAGCCAGCGGTTGTAATTGCGCTTCATCCCTTCGATGCGTTCCAGTTCGGCGCGCACCTCGAAGCGGGTCAGCTGCGCCCGGTCGATGCGGTGGCTGAGTGTGCTGATCTCGTCCAGGACGGCCATATCCACGCCGATGTGGACCACGCGCCGCAGCCGGGTGCGGAATTCGCCGCCGCTGTTGGTCGTCACCAGCAGCCCGTTGGGCGACACCAGAATATCCAGCCAGTCACAGCCCAGGGCCGTGCCGATGCGGTGGACGGTTTCTTCGATGCGGGCCGTTTCCGCGCCATTTTGCAGCAGCATCTGCCCGGCCCACAAAGCCAGATCGTTGACATCGCGCAGCGCCTCACGGGAGAGCGGCGGCTTGGGCGTGTCGTCATTGCCCTGTAATTTATTCGTCATGGGAACCGTGATTTCCCCTTCATCTTTACACATACATGTTAGCGCAGGCTTTCCCGCGCGGGAAGCGCTGCAAAGCGGGGTTCTCAAATGAGGTTCGTCATGCGCGGTGCCCTATGCGATCGCTCGGCTGTTTCTCGGCGCTTGGCGGCTATGCTTAAGCAAATTACGCAGGAGGGAAGGGATCGTATGTTTGCAACTGCTGCACTTAATCTCCAGGTTCGCGTGGCTCGTCACAGCGATATACCCGCCTTGAATCAGCTCATCCGGCAGTCCGTGCGCGGCCTGCTCAGTGAGGACTACACGCCGCAGCAGATCGAAAGCAGCCTGGTGCACCTGTTTGGCGTCGATACGCACCTCATCGACGACGGCACCTACTACGTGGCGGAAGTCGAGGGCTGCCTGGCCGGGGCCGGAGGCTGGAGCCGCCGCGCCGCCATCTACGGGCACGATTCCACGCCGGGTCATGAGGCTGCGGCGACCTTGCTCAACCCGCTGACCGATGCCGCCCGCATCCGCGCCTACTTCGTCCACCCGGATTTCGCGCGCCGGGGCATTGCCCGCGAACTGCTGTACCTCAGCGAGGCCGCGGCCCGCGCCGAGGGGTTCTGGAAGCTGGAACTGGTCGCCACCTGGAAAGGCGCGCCAGTCTACCGGGCCTGTGGCTTCGAGGCGACCGGGGAAGCCTCGGTGAAACTGCCGGACGGCGTCACGCTCACCGGCCTGTACATGCGGAAAATTCTGTACTGATGATCCGAGTGCGGAGTATGGAGTGCTGAGGAAAGCTATAGGCCAGAGCGTGTCGTTTTGACTCACGACTCAGCACTCGAACCTCAGCACTTTTCCAGAAACCGAAGTTTTCGAATCGCCTCGAAGTGTTATAATCCGGGCCAGAGGAGAATATCGGATGGCCCGGATCGAAACATCCCCAAGTGATACGGCGCAGCCCGGCGCGTGCGGCTGTGACCACTGCTCCTGCAATCGTCCGCTCGACCAGCAGGCCGGGTTCGACGTGCGCGCGGACTTCCAGCGTTTTCGCCAGAAACACGACATCTTCAACCGCTCGGTGTGGGATGACACCGTGCGCTCGGAGCGGGTGCGGCGCTTTTTCGAGTCGTATTACACCGACCGTGCCGAGTTCCGCAAGGTGGATGGCTTTACTCACCGTGATTACGCCCTGCGCAACGCCTCCTGGTATATCGCCGATTTCACCGCCGACCTGCTGGAGCAGTCGCACGACCGCAAAGAGGGCTTCCTCGACACCTACACACTGTTCCGCGATGGGGCGGAAGTGCGGCTAGAAGGGGTGCCGCCGGAGCAGATGAGCGCCGACGTCAAGCGGGTGGGGCGCTACCTGGGCGCGGACCTGATCGGCATCTGCGCCTATGACGAGCGCTGGGTATACACCCACAATTACAGCCGCCGCGACCAGCAGGAAAAGCCGATGGACCTGCCCGACGATTTACCTTACGTCGTGGTAATCGCCAACCAGATGGATTACGACACCATCCAGACGGTGCCCTCGGCCCTCAGCGGGGCAGCGACCGGACAGGGCTACAGTAAGGACATCATCGCCGCGCTGTCGCTGGCGCAGTATATCCGCAACCTGGGCTACCGCGCCGTCGCCAGCCTGAACGACACCGCCCTGTCGATCCCGCTGGCGATTCAGGCCGGGTTAGGGCAGTACGGGCGGCACGGCCTGCTGATT
>JAIOHO010000034.1 GCA_019912905.1 Anaerolineae bacterium | reverse complement strand
CCTGGACGGCGGTTGTGCCGGTCAGACCAGTCGCGTGCACATCTGGCGCATCAGCGCTTAAGTCCAGGCGAATCGAGGAGGCTGCACCTATCTTCGAGCGGCTTTGCATGTTCTCAGCCCTGAACTTGGGGTATGCTTGGGTCGTCAACCGATTTCAGGTCTGAGATGGTATGCGTGTTCGTTTGTTTCTGCCGTTTATGCTGCTTCTGTTAGTCGGCTTCGCGGAACCCGACCCCTCATTTACCGAAGTCTGCCCCGGTGTTCCCATTCAGATCCGCACGCCGGATTACACACCGGGTGGGATTATCCTGACCGCCTTCGATAAGTCCGGCATCTGGATTTATAACATTGACCGCGATTCGCGTTATCCGCTGCCGGATACCCGTCCCTGCAACCGCAACTGCCGCCTGTCCCCCGACGCCCGCTGGATCACCTATGTCGATCCACGCACGGGCGCGTATGGCAAGATGCGCCTGGATGGGACCGAGCGCATGCTGCTCAACGATTACGCCCATGATATTGATTGGTGGCCGGATAACCGCCTGCTCATCTGGACGCCGGGGCATCAGGCCTATTGGCAGGCTGAAACCGGGGACTCGCGCACATTTCTCGATGTCGAGGGCATTACTTCAGTGCAGCCGGGCGGGCATTGGGGTTTGTATATCGAGCAGGACGGGGACGGATTCACCCGCTCCCTGCTGGACCTGGATACCCGCGACCTGCAAGGCATCGCCGGACAGCAGATCCCTCTCGGTGAAGATGTCCCTTATTTCGATGCCACCAGTTGGTCCCCCGATGGCACACAGTTCGCCTATGTCGCGCCAGGCACATTTGATGATCGTGTTGGCATCGCCGGGGCCGAGTTGTTTCTTCTCCACCTGGACGAACCGCAGCCGATTCAACTCACGGATTTGAACCGCATCTACGGTGCCGTGCGCATCAACGGCGGCGTGCGCGGCGATCTCAGTTGGTCGCCGGACAGCACGCAGATCGCCTTTTGGGTGATCGAGCTGCTCGGACCGGATTATGAAGGCAGCACCGGGAATGCCATCCTGCACGTGGTCAACACCACCACCGGCGTACTGCGGGCGTACTGTGGGTTTACGACCACCGAACATACACCCGACCCGCCGCGCCTCCAGTGGTCGCCTGATGGCACGCACATCGCCTTCGGGGGCAACATCCCTGCCGACGATAAAGGGTATCTCCTGCTGGCGCTCGATACTGCATCGGGCATCTTCACCCAACTGAGCGACGGCATTTTCCCGGTGATCGGCGCTGCCGATGTCATCGCCTGGGGGCTGCCGCCGCCATGATGACCTGGACGCTCTGGCGCGCGCTGCAACGTCCGCCCCGGGCGAACCGCGTCTTTCAGATGTCGCTGGCTGAACCGCGCCAGACGAGGCGAATGCTGTCGAACCATGCCCTGATTGCCGGGGTGCTGCTGCTGACCCTGATCGCCGTTCTCTCGCGCGAGTTTTCATCCTTTCTGTCGCTGCTGATTCTGGTGATCATCCCGCTTACCACGCTCAACTTCCTCCTGACCGGGCCGATCTACGGCCTGCGCTGGGCGGTGCAGTCGGCTGCGGCCATCGCTCGCCTGCGGCGCAGCGGCCTGTATGAACTGCTGTGCGTCGCGCCGCCCGGCCCGCTGAACACCAACTGGCTCGTCTGCGCCAGCGTGTTTCACCGCCTGTCAGACGGGGTCCCGCTGGAGTCGCAGTCGCTGTGGCCCATCCGCCTGCTTCTGTCGCTGCCCATCATCGTCTATGTCAGCCTCCAGTCCGGCGTGACCGATCGTCCGGTGACACTGGGGGTTGTGATGGGGCTGTACCTGCTGCTGATTATCCTCTGGTTTCGCATCGAGGATGTCCAGTCGATGCTGCTGGGCGGCGTGCTGGGCATGTTCGTCCCGGCGCATACCCAGGATCAGGTCGAAGTGAACATCGCCACAATCGGCGGCTATCTCCTGATTCAACTGCTGGCCTATCTGGGCGCGATCCTCCTGCTCTACCTGGCCCTGCCGCCTCTTTACAGCCGCCTGGGTTTCAACGGCTGGCTGGCCGATTACAGCCGCCCGGCCCTGGCGCTGTTCCTGCTCGCCAGCGCACGCGAAGTCATCCTCCGTCTGCTGTGGCAGCGCCTGTGCAGCCGCCTCAATATTCGGGCAGAAGTCAGCCTGATGACCGGCTACCGTGTATATTGAGTCGATTGGCGGTGTGCAGGTGAAACGATCCCATGCTGACCTGGCAGCTCTGGCGCGCGCTGACTCATCCGCCGCGCCATAACCCCCTGTTTGAACGCATTCTCCATTCCGGTCTGAACCACCGGAACAGGTTCCTGCGCACGCTCCAGGTGGCTGCCGTCTATGTCTGCGCCTGTGTGCTGATCAGCCTGATCTGGCCGCTGTGGATGATTAATGCCGGGTTGGTAACTGTGTTGATGGCCGCCGCAGGCAACACGATTCACAGCATGGTCTGGGCCTCAACCATCAGTTCAGCCATTGCCCGCGAACGCGATCAGGATACTTACGATCTGCTGTGCATGCTGCCGACGGGTGCCCTCGGTGCCGGGTGGACACTCTCAACGGCGCATCTGCATCGCAGCCCCATCTTTCGCGCACTGCGAATCGTCGTCCATAACCTGGCGATGGCGATCGTCGGCGCATTTCTCACGACCATGCTCATCCCCGCCCTCATGATCCTGGCACCCGGCAGTCCGGCTGTATGGGGCCTGTTCCTGCTGCTCGTCTACGGCGTCACCCTGGCCGCCGCCGCTTATCTCGACTACATCCAGTCGCTCACGCTGGCCTCGCTGATCGGCATGATTGTCCCATCCTATGCCCTGGACCGCATCAATGCCCAGTTGTGGTCCACCGCCGGGTTCCTGCTGATCCGGCTTACCCTTTATCTGGCCGCCCTGATCGCCGGGTTCATCATCGTGCCCGAACTGCTGAATGGCTTTGGACCGCAGAATCCCGCCGTTCAGATCAGTCTGCCTCTGCTGCGTCTGGCAATCTTTTATGGCCTGCATGAAGCCGCCATCGCCTGGGCCTGGCATATCCTGAAGCAGCAGTTCAGCGCCCATCCTTCGGATCTCGAAAAGATCCTGTAACCATCGGATATTGACCCTTTGTTCGTATTTTCGGGTATAGTGTGAACGTCGCAATTGCGCCGGGTCAGGGGCTTGTTGATGTTCACCTGGAAACTCTGGCGTGCGCTTCAGACGCCGCCAGCCGATCATCCACTGTTTTACTTCGTATGCCATACAAAACCGCTGCGGCTTCAGGGATTCATTACACGGCTGGCCCCGGCGGGCCTCACAGCCCTGTTGGTGGCCTTTGCCATCGGCATCTGGTACGCACCCCGGTTGATTATGCCGGTGTTATTTAACCCGACCTTCGCCGCGATAACCGGCCTGCTGCTGTTCACCGGCACCATCTATGGGTTGGTGTGGGCCACCAGCATCAGCGAGATCATCATCCGTCTGCGCGGTGAGGGGAAATATGACCTGCTGGTGCTGTCACCGGCCACGCCGCTGCGCATCAACTGGGCGATATGCACCGGTTTTCTGTATCGCAACCAATCCTTCAGGCGCATCAGCCAGCAGCGGGCGCGCATTACACAGGTGCTGATCATGCTGATCACGATCCTGGCGATTCCGCTGCTGCTCGGCTTTGTGGCCGATAATGACCGTTACATGACGGAGGTGTTCTCGACCCTCATCAGCATCATCGCTCTCACGACCCTGCTGCATCTGGATCACATCCAGTCGGCGGTCATCGGCACCCTGATCGGCCTCAACGTCCCGCTGCTCACCCACCGAAGCGCGGATTCTCGACTGCTGGCCGGGGGCACGTTTCTGATCTTCCAGATTGCCAGCTACCTCGCCCTGTGGGTGCTGGGTTTTGTGCTCCTGCCGGATCTTCATGACCACCTGCATATCCCTCTCGCAGTCCAGCAGGTCAGCCTGCCCATCAGCCGGGTGCTGGTCTTCTTCTTCAGCCGCGAAATCATCATCCTCTGCCTGTGGCACGGCCTGACAAATCTGCTCCACGAGCGCCCGACCGAGATCGACCTGCTGGCATCATACCCGACCGGCGGCGCGAGCGTTCTGGACCTTGCTGCTGCTAGACCGCCCCGCGACAGACAGGTATAATAGCGGTCAGAAGAGATGGAGCAGGCTTGTGACT
>JAIOHO010000033.1 GCA_019912905.1 Anaerolineae bacterium | reverse complement strand
GACCCAGAAAGGCACTTGGGTATCCCAGCCGTGCCACCGCTACAGCGACGTTGGCAGGCGCACCACCGGGCGCTTTCTGAAAACCAGAGGCTTCCCCGACGGTCACGCCGCTTTCCAGGGCCACGAAGTCGATCAATAATTCGCCAAAGCACACGATGCTCATCGGAAATTCTCCTCAAGAAATGGGTCTATTGTACTCGCTTTGCAGGGACTTTCGAGCCTGTCCGAGGGTTGGGTGGTAAGCACCCGCTCAACCCTTTCCGGCGTAACCCGGAGCGGGTATCATAAAGGGGCTATGCGATCCGAGAGGCTGTGTGATGTCGCTGATTGATGAGCCGGAACTCTCTGTCATTATCCCGGTGTACAATGAAAACGAGAGTTTGCCCATTCTCTACGAGAAACTCGTGACAGTGCTGACGGAGGTCGCCCAGGACTGGGAGATCGTGTTTGTCGATGACGGCAGCACGGATGGGTCTTCGGCCACCCTTCTCGGTCTCCAGGAGCGTGATGCGCGGGTGGTCGTGGTCTCGCAGCGGCGCAACTTCGGCAAAAGCCTGGGGCTGGTGGCCGGGTTCGAGGTGTCGCGCGGCGAGATTGTTATCACCATGGATGCAGACTTGCAGGATGAACCGACCGAAATCCCAAAGCTGCTTGCCAGGCTGAATGAAGGTTACGACGTGGTGACCGGCTGGAAGAAATTCCGGCAGGACCCGCTCTCCAAGCGTATCCCGTCACGCATCGCCAACCGCACGACCGCGCTGATGACCGGCCTGCGGTTGAATGATATGAACAGCGGCTTTAAGGCCTACCGTCGCGATTGTACCCAGCACCTCACACTTTATGGCGACCTGCACCGCTATGTGCCCGTCCTGGCGCATTATGCCGGATTCCGGGTGACGGAGGTGCCGGTCGTGCATCACCGGCGGCAGTTTGGCAAATCGAAATATGGGGTGGGCCGCCTGCTGCGCGGTGGGCTGGATCTGCTGACGGTGCTGTTTCTGAATCAGTATGGCCGCCGCCCGCTGCATTTGTTCGGCGCAACCGGCGGCGTGCTGCTGCTGGCCGGGTTCGTCATCAACCTGTCGCTGACGATGGAATGGCTGGCTGG
>JAIOHO010000365.1 GCA_019912905.1 Anaerolineae bacterium | reverse complement strand
GCCTCGACCTGCGCTTCAAGGCGGAGTTGTTCCAGAAAACCGGCTCGTTCAAACCGCGCGGCATCCTGAACAAAATCAACAGCCTGACAGACGAAGAGCGAAAGCGGGGCGTCATCTCGATCTCCGCCGGAAACGCGGCCCAGGCGGTCGCCTTTTCCGCCGCCCGGTTGGGCATCCCAGCGACGGTGGTCATGCCGGAAAACGCGGTCCAGAGCAAAGCGGACGCCACACGCGGCTATGGGGCGCGGGTGATCCTGCACGGTACCGCGAAGGATTTGCTGCCCAAGATGCAGGAAATTCAGGCCGCCGAGGGCCAGATCTTCGTCCACCCGTTTGATGATCTGCACGTCATCGCCGGACATGGCACGCTGGGGCTGGAAATCCTCGAAGATGAACCCGCGCCAGATTACGTCTTGGTCGGGGTCGGCGGCGGGGGGTTGATCTCCGGCGTGGCAGCAGCAATCAAGCGGACCAACCCGGCGGTCAAGGTGATTGGCGTGGAACCCGAAGGCGCACCGGGCATGACGCGCAGCCTGCAAGAAAACGCGCCGCATCATCTGGACAGCGTGAACACGATTGCCGATGGGCTAGCCGCCCCCTTCGCCGGGGATCACTGCCTGCGGCACGTGCAGGCCTTTGTCGATCAGGTGGTGCTCGTCAGCGACGACGAGATTATCCAGGCGATGCGCCTGATTATGGAGCGCGTCAAAGTGGTGGCCGAGCCTGCCGCAGCCGCCGGTTTTGCCGCAGTCTTAACCCATAGAGTGGACCTTCCCAAAGGCTCGAAAGTCGTCTGCCTGCTGTCCGGCGGCAACGTCGATCTGAGTTTGTTCAAGCGGATATTCTAGATGCCTGACCGAACCCGTGAGGAGTGGCAGCAGCGTTTTCAAGAAGCCCCGGACGAGGAATTGATCCGGTTGCTGGTCCACGACCTGCGCGGTCCGCTCACCGGCCTCATTTCTGCGACCAGGCTGCTGAGCACCGAGCAAACGAATGCCGAGCAAATTCGTGAACTTGGGCAAATCCTGCACCGGGCAGCTCATAACATGGAACTCATCCTGGAGGCTGTGTTGGAACAGGACCGCTCGCGGCGAAGCCACCTTCCCGATGACCATGCCTGATCATCCACTGCCTTTTCCCGCTACCCGGCGCGTCATTCGCTTCTGGAAGCCCTACGGCGTGCTGACAAAATTTACGGATGAAGAAGGCCGTCCGACCCTGGCCGACTACATCGACCTGCCGGATATTTACGCTGCGGGTCGGCTGGACATGGACAGCGAAGGGCTGCTGCTGCTGACGGACGACACCCGCCTCAACCACCGGTTGACCGAACCGAAATTTGAGCATCCCCGCACTTACTGGGTGCAGGTCGAGCGGATACCGGATGAGCAGGCGTTGGACCAACTACGGCGCGGAGTAGAAATCAAAGGCGGGCGCACACGGCCCGCTCAGGTTCGACTATTGGATTCACCACCAGACATTCCAGAACGTCCGGTTCCCATTCGCTTTCGCAAGAACGTCCCGGACTGCTGGCTGGAACTGACTTTGACCGAGGGCCGCAATCGCCAGGTGCGCCGCATGACCGCTGTGGTGGGCCATCCCACGCTGCGACTGGTCCGCTGGGCAATCGGGCCGATCACACTGGAGGGGCTGGAGCCAGGCGGATGGCAGATGCTTGACGAACAGGCCGCCGATGCCCTCTGGCGCAGTGTCCAGCGCCGCCCAGGTTAGTGCATCTTTAATTCGAAAATCAACCGATCCAGTTCGGCATCGGTCATCCCTGCCCGTAATTTTGCGACCGCCCGGCTGATGATTGTGGCACGCGGTTCCGGCTGGCCTGCTGCGCTGGAATCACGCGGCAGATAACGATGGAATGCTTCCAGCAGCCGGTTGAGCTGCTCAAGCTGATGCAGCGGCATTTCGTCGAGTGCTTCGAGCAGGTTTTCCACATCACTCATAGGCTTGCTTACCCTCTCTCTTTTTTTCATTCTAGCATGAACCTTCCGCACAGATGCTTGCCGTTTCCATAAGATTATTACGCCTGATTACGGCATCTGACATTCCTCCTGAAAGCATGGAAATCCCGATGCCGATCCAGATCAGCCCTTGTTCGTTCGGCACAGGTGTTCGATAATACGGGCAATACCACACCTGCCAGCTACAGGTCCATTGATGCGTGCCTGCCTCGTCCTCATGCTGTTGATTTTCACTGCCTGCCGCCCTGCCGCGCCTGCGCCCACTGCGACGCCTCAGGCATTGCTGCTGACCGAACAGGTGAACATTCTGACGCCCCCAGCAGGGGCCGTGATTTATTCGGAACTCATCATGATCAGCGGAACCGGCGTCGATTTGCCTGGCGATGCCTTTGCACTGTCGTTGATCGACCCGGACGGCAAGGTAATTTCGAGTACGATTGTTCGCGGCGCTGCCGGACCCTGGAGCTTCGAACTGCGCCAGGACTATACCGGCGAACCGTTGGAGGTCACGATCACCGCACGCCCCCTGGAGTCTGGAGTTGGAGGTGACTATGCACAGCGGACCATCGCACTGGCAGGTCTCGAATATCGCCCTGCCGGTTCGTTCGGGCGGATCGACCAACCTGCCGACGAATCGACGGTTGGGGGTGAAATATTGCAGGTGAACGGCATTTCCTCGGGCATCGAATCCGATCAGATTCTGCTGCAATTGACTGCCGACAACGACCAGGAAATCAGCCGTCAGGTCATCGCCGCCGGTAATCCTTATCGCCTGGATGAAATGCCCTGGGCCGCTGAGATCAGCACCGAAAGGTATACCGGTCCGGCAACGCTACAGATCAAGCCTTACAACCCATTGGATGAAGGCAGCATCACCCTGGCATCAGTGCGGATTATGATTGATGCCGCAGCCGGGTGAACGCAGCAGGGAGCACACACATGGATCGTCCTAGACACCTCATCGCCATCGCCGGGAACATCGGCGCAGGCAAGAGCACGCTTACCGGCAAACTCGCCGAGGCGTTCGGCTGGCAGCCTTTTTACGAAGCCAACACCGAGAATCCGTATCTTGCCGATTTTTACACCGATATGCCGCGTTGGAGCTTTCACTCTCAGGTCTTTTTTCTTGGCAAACGTCTCGAACAGCATCGCCAACTGCTCGATCATCCGGGCAGCGTCGTACAGGATCGCACGGTGTACGAGGACGCCGAGATTTTCGCGCGCAACCTGTACGAGCAGGGACAGATGTCCGAACGGGATTACGATGCCTACCGGCGGCTCTATCAGGCGGTCAGCGCATTTCTGCCCCCACCCGACCTGATTGTGTACTTGCAGGCCAGCGTCGAGGTCCTCCTTCAACACATCCACCAGCGCGGGCGAGATTATGAACGCAGCATCTCCCCGGACTACATCGCGCGGCTCAATACCCTCTATGACCGCTGGATCGACCACTGGACAATCTGCCCTGTGCTGCGCATTCCCATGGACCAGATCGACTTTTGCAGCCATCCTGAGGATGTCAGCCGCATCAAGCAGCAGATCGAAGCGAAATTGACCATAAATATTGGCTAAACCTTTGTGGACATTCACTGGTGTCCTGTGCTACAATGGAATAGATCAATCTGATTAATCGTATGAATATGATAAATACGATGATTGAAACCAAAGTGATGCTCCCGATGCCTCATATTGACCTAGAGTCCGAGCTTCTGAACTTCATTGCCAACGGCGATTATGAACCCGGCGATCGACTCCCGACCATTTCCGAACTTCAAAGCGACGACCTGCTCGGCCTGAGCACCAGCAAGATCCGTGAGCAACTCGAAGTCGCACGCGCGCTCGGTTTGGTCGAAGTGCGCTCCAAGACCGGGATGCGCCTGAAGGAATACAGCTTCACACCTGCTGTGCGCCTGAGCCTGTTCTGCGCGTTGGCAAAAGACCTCGGTCACTTCGAACTGTTCAGTGAGCTGCGCAAACACATCGAAATTGCCTTCTGGAATGAAGCCTGTGCCCTGCTCACGCCTGAAGACAAAGACGAGCTGAAAGCCTGTGTCGAACAGGCCCGCTGGAAGCTGAACAACCAGTGGATTCAGATCCCCACCGTCGAACATCGCCAGTTCCACATGATTATCTTCCGCCGCCTGAATAATCCCTTCGTGGTTGGCCTTCTCGAAGCCTACTGGGATGCCTACGAAGCCGTCGAATTGAATCGCTACTCGGATTATGACTACCTCCAGCGGGTCTGGGAATATCACGGGCGCATCCTCGACGCCATCTGCGCAGACGATATTGCCGGTGCGCAGCAGCTTTACATCGAGCACACGCAGCTTCTGCGCTATCAGCCCCGCATGCGTGACATGAGCAAGCCCTGACCCAAAAACTGATTATGAAGGAGTGATTTATTTAGGAGTTCCCATCATAAATCCACGGTATTTCGCAAGGACCACGATCAGTAAGAAAGGAGACACGCGACTCATCGCGTAGAGAATCATGGATATTGCACAGGTCCAGCAGGATACGCAGCCGCAAGCCGCGCCGGGCGGCAAGCAGATCAACGACTTTGCCTTTATGGTCGCCACCAAGAACGGTTCCGGCAGCCAGACGTCGAACAGCATCATCGTGCAGGCGCTATTCAAAATGGGCATCCCGGTGAATGGCAAGAACCTGTTCCCATCAAACATTAAGGGGCTGCCTACCTGGTATACCATCCGTGTCAGCAAAGATGGTTATACGGCGCGCCGCGACACCACCGAAATCGCCATCGCCATGAACGAGATGACTGCCGCCGAAGACATTCAGAATTTACCGGCGGGCGGGGTGTGCATCCTGCCGGCAGAATGGAAATGGGGCCAGAGCCGCGACGACATTATTTACTATGAAATCCCGGTGCGCGACACAATCAAGCAGTTCGAAATCCCTAGCGAACGGCGCGAACAGGTTGGCAATATGGTTTATGTGGGCGTGGTCGCCCAGATGTTTGGCATCCCGCTTCAATACCTGAACGACGCGCTGATGGATAACTTTGGCGGCAAGCCGAAGCCGGTCCAGATGAACTATCAGATTATCGAAGCGGCGTTCAACTGGTCCGCTGAAAACCTGACCAAAAAAGATCCCTACCAGTTTGAGCCGATGAACCTGACCGAGGGCAAGATTATCATTACGGGCAACGAAGCCGCGGCGCTCGGCGCGCTGTACGGCGGCCTGTCGGTCGCAGCCTGGTACCCGATTACCCCCTCCACCAGCGTCATCGACAACGTACTGGGCTATCAGTATCTGCGTCGTGACCCGGAAAATGGTAAGGAGACGGTTGCCGTCATCCAGGCCGAGGACGAAATCGCTGCTATCGGCATGATCGTCGGCGCAGGTTGGGCTGGCGCACGGGCGATGACGGCCACCAGCGGCCCGGGCATCAGCCTCATGGCCGAGTTCGCAGGTCTGGCCTATTATGCCGAAATTCCGATCGTGGTCTGGGATATTACCCGCATGGGGCCGAGCACCGGACTGCCGACCCGCACCAGCCAGGGCGATATTCTGTTCACCTACTTCCTGTGCCACGGCGACAGCCGCCAAGTGATTTTGCTGCCGTCCAACCCGGAAGAATGTTTCGAATTTGGCTGGAAGGCCTTCGAATTCGCTGAAGGTTACCAGACGCCGGTGTTCGTATTGAGCGACCTGGACATCGGCATGAATAACTGGATGGCCGAACCGTTCCAGTATCCCGACCAACCCATTAACCGGGGCAAGGTGCTCGACAAGATCGCCCTGGAAGACTTCTTCGCCGAGAAAGGCGAATGGGGACGTTATAAAGATTATGATGGCGATGGGGTTCCCTATCGCACGCTGCCCGGGACGGACCACCCGCGGGCAGCCTACTTCACACGCGGCACCGGGCACAATGAATACGCTGTCTACAGCGAACGCTCTGACGACTGGCTGCACAATATGGACCGGCTGCACCGGAAGATCGAAACCGTGCGTCAGAACCTGCCCGCGCCGGTGATCGACCGCGACGCGCACAAAACCATCGGTATCGTCAGCTTCGGCTCGAATGATCCGGCGGTACAGGAAGCGCGCGACCGCCTGAGCGCCGATGGCATCGAAACCAATGACCTGC
>JAIOHO010000364.1 GCA_019912905.1 Anaerolineae bacterium | reverse complement strand
CAGAAGATCAACGCCATCCGTGAGGGCTGGCGGCATCCCAACTTGCGTGTCAGTGGCATCCTCGTCACAAAGATGGACAAGCGTGTACGCGGACACAACCAACTGCTGGAAGAACTCAAATCACACCAAGTTCTGGGGAGGCTCATCTGCGGGGTGATCCCTGCCAATGAAGCCGTGACCTACTCGCATCACCGCAACCAGAGCCTGTTCACGTATGATCCCCGTGCTGCCGCGAGCAAGGCTTACGCACAACTGGTCGGCAGACTCGCCCGCCAGTTCTTTGGTAAACGAGGTGAATGATGGGCCACAACAAACGCATCAACGAGAACCTTCTAGAAAATGCTGCTTTGGATATGTTCGGTGGTGATGAGGTCACCCATTTTCAAGATGATGGACTGCGGGTGGAGTACATCCTGCTCGACCTGGTGCGTCCTGACCCGTTGCAGCCGCGCCGGGTAGTGCCGGAACCCGTCTACTGGGCCTTCCACAGCCAGGAGATCACACCGTCGCAGGCCTTGCGTGAGTTAATCCAAGCGGCGCAGTTGGCCGCTCAACAGCACGGGCGACCGTTCAACAATGTGCTGGCATTATTAGGAGATGAGGACGATGAACTCCCTCAGTTCTCGCCAGAAGAACAGCTTGTACGCGATCTCGTCAATCTGGCGGTGACCATCCGCGACGATGGACAGGTCAACCCACTCACAGTCGTAGAAGTGTCGCAGGGTGTCGTGCGGCAATATCGTATCGAAACGGGTGAGCGCCGTTACTGGGCTACCTGGTTGCTGCGCGACTTCGTGCCGGGTTATGAGAGTGACGGCACCATCCCCTGCATCATCATTCCCAGCCAGCGATCATCGGCTTTTCGCCAGGCACGCGAGAACACGGCACGCTCCGGCTTATCCGCGATAGCGTTGGCACGTCAGGCGGCACTGCTATTGCTCACCGTGCATGGCTATGACATTCCTGACGGACCAGTGACGCTCGATTTCTACCGGCAGGCGCTTGACCTCGACTTGCGGGGCAAGCGTGAGTTCACCGCCGATATTCTGGCCGCAATGGGTGGCATGAGCCGCCAGCAGTTCAGCCGCTACAAGCTGTTACTACGCCTGTCGGATGAAGCGCTCGAACTGGCCGATCAGCATCAACTTGACGAAGGCTTGCTCCGGCCCGTGATTGGGCTGCCGCTGGAACAGCACGCCGACGTTGTCCAGCAGATCATCCAGCAGGGATTAACTGTTCGGCAGGTGATCGCACTGTGCAGCGATGATGAGTCTGAAACCGTCGAAACTGACCCTATCCCGAAACACATGCGGCAATTGGTCAGGGTACTGCGGACAGCCCAGAGTGCCGCGCCGGATCAGCTCGCCCAGCTTCTACTGGAGCAGGAGCAGGATGTGCATCTGGCACGAGCGCGGCTGCAATTCTTCCGCCAGCTTCTCGACGCGGCGGAAGTGTGTTTGGAGTGATGGATATGACGTACAGACCCTAGACTTCACACCGCAGAATACGCGCCCCGATTCGGGTTTTCCACGGCACAACGATTGAAGGTTGTTATATGAGAGGGAGCAAAATGAACATGTTGTCAGGTCGTCAGTATGCCATTCTACAATTTATCCATCAGCATACCACGGATCATGGCTTTGTACCGAGCATCCGCGAGATCTGTAGGGAGGTGAAGATTAGCTCAACCTCAGTCGTCAATTACAATCTGGAACGATTGACTGCTCAGGGCTTTCTGCTTCGGACACCTGGAAAAGCCAGGGCATTCGCGCTCACGGATCTCGCACGCGAGTTGTCTAAAGATCAAATGTGGCCGATGTGGGCAAACTCCGTGAAGAAATACGACTGCTCAAGCGCGAGAATGAGCAGCTTCGTCGTGACCATAGATTACAGATTGCGACCTTGCAACGTGAATTCGAACAAGCCGTAAAGGAAGTAAACGAGCTACGTGGGCTGTCCCACACCCAGCACAATACCGTTTCAGTTTGATAGCATCGAGTTGCTTCATTTGAGTACTATCTGCTCAAACAGTCAGACCATGTAGCCGGTTGGCCGATTCTCAAGCAATAGAGCATCACACGTTTCAAATTGAATTAGCGAAGTTAACTCCAGTTGAAATCTTTGATCCATGAGCACTGATTTGGAATAACCAAGCCGCTGGGGGTTAAGCGGGAACGGCCTACCCCCAATGAATTTCTTTCGGCACGATCAATTATTATCTGCCGATAGCGAACGAACATATGCGATGATGGCGAGGATGTCCTCATCTGTCATTGCCGGATTGCCTCCTTTGCCCGGCATATCAATGCCAGTCGTGTTAAGAGGATCCCAGATCGGACGACCCGTTTTGACAAACTCCAACAGCGCGTCATCGGTCAAACCAGCGACGAATTCACTTGCAACCAGGTCTTTGCCCAGGTTCGGCAGGCCGCGTGCGTCTGGTCCATGACAGGCCGCGCAAAGCAGGAAAAGCTGTTGGCCCTGTTCGACAATAGCTGAATCATATTCGCTATGTGCCGGAGCAGCAACGTCCGTCTGGTTTTCATCTGCGACAACTCGCGGTGTGCTGGTAGCATCGGATACCGATGATTCAGCGGGGGTAGCCGACGACATCGTAGTGCTTGTGGGCTGCGGCGTGGGTGTAGACGTTGGGGGAATAGATGTACTTGCAGGGGCCACTGCTTCCCCGCTCCCGGTGTTCGCGGACGTTAGTGAACGCACATAGGCGATAATGGCGAGGATGTCCTCATCTGTCATGGCCGGATTGCCACCTTTGACGGGCATATCAATACCGGTCGTGTTCAACGGGTCCCAGATCGGACGACCCGTTTTGATGAAAGTGAGCAATTCCTCATCGGACAGTCCGGCGACAAATTCGCTTTCGACCAGATCCTTGCCTAGATTTGGCAGGCCGCGCGCGTCTGGTCCATGACAGGCCGCGCAAAGCAGGAAAAGCTGTTGGCCCTGTTCGAC
>JAIOHO010000363.1 GCA_019912905.1 Anaerolineae bacterium | reverse complement strand
CAGAAGCAGAATATCCTGCGATCTTTCGGCCTGGATAAACCCTTCCTTGAGCAGTACGTCCGCTTAGTCTGGAACTTTGCGAATTTCAATCTCGGCTATTCCTTCGCCAATCGCACCGAAACCGTGAATGAATTCTTCGCTCGCGCCTGGCCGCCGAGCGCGCAACTGGGCCTGCTGACGATGGCTGTTGCCTTTCCCCTGGGCATCCTGCTGGGCGCGATCAGTGCCCTGCGAACCAATAGCTGGGCCGATTACCTGGCAAGCACGGTTTCACTGGTGGGTTATGTCGTGCCCGGCTTTGTCGTGGCATATTTGCTGCTGCTGGTGTTTACCGTGCAGTTGAAACTGCTGCCGCTGTCTGGCTGGGATACCCCGGCACACTGGATTCTTCCGGTCATCGCCAACGCGCTGGCTCCAATGGGTATCGCCGCACGATACACCCGTATGGCACTGCTGGAAACTATCCACGCCGATTTCATACGCACGGCCCATGCCAAAGGTCTGCATCCCAACCGGGTCATGTTCCGGCATGTCGCCCGCAACGCGCTGATCCCGATGATCGCCGCGCTTGCACCCTTGTTTCCGATCCTGATCACCGGCTCGTTATTTATCGAGAAAGTCTTTTTGATACCGGGCATTGGTCGCTATTTCGCGCAGAGCATTTTCAGCCGCGATTATCCCATGATTATGGCAACGGTGCTGATTCTTACAGCGTTGATCGGGATCACGAACCTGGTATCCGATGTGCTGTACACCCTGGCAGATCCGCGTGTGCGCCTGACGAAATAAACCATGACGACCCAAAGCAGCGTCCTCAAACTGCATCCGCAAACCCGACCTCCCGCGCGCTCGATCTGGTGGCAGGCCGCCCGCCGGTTCGGGCGCAACCGGATGGCGATTGTGGGAGCGGTTCTGTTCACCACCATTTTGATTGGGGCCTTTGGTGCGCCAGTGTTGGCGCGTTACAGCTACGATCAGGCCAGCTTCACCGAAATCTGGAAACCGCCTTCGGCGGAACATTGGCTCGGAACCGATAAGGTTGGACGCGATGTGTTCAGCCGCCTGCTTTATGGGATGCGCACTTCGCTGATTATCGGCTTCGGAGTACAGATCGTCGTACTGGCAGTGGGTGTGATCCTGGGCACGGTGAGCGGGATGGCAGGGGGGAAAGTCGATTTCACGCTGATGCGGGTGGTAGATGTGGTGGCCTCGTTCCCGACATTGTTATTCGCTATCCTGGCGATGTCCCTGCTGGGGTCAGGCGTGGGGAATATGATGCTGGCGCTGTCGATCAGCAGTTGGGTGATTATCGCCCAACTGACGCGGGCGCAGATCTTGTCGCTGCGTGAGCGCGATTTTGTGCTTGCCAGCCAGAGTTTTGGCGCGCCCCAGAGCTGGATCATCCGCATGCACATGATCCCGAATGTCATCCCACCGCTGATCGTCAGTTCGACGCTGGCGATCCCGTCTTATATCGTATCGGAGGCTGGTTTGACCTATCTGGGCGCAGGCATCAACCCGCCGCTGCCCAGCCTGGGACAGCAGATTCAGGAGGCTTCGGTTTACCTGCTGGCCCATCCCGATTACATGCTGTATACGGCCATCACCCTGGCGGTGCTCATCCTGGCAATCGCCTATATCGGAGATGGCCTGCGCGAAGCCCTCGACCCGCGTGCGCTGGACTAAGGCGCAGACAGCGCTGCAACGCGGGCCATTACCGCCACAACTTAGATCCTTTGAGAGGAAATGAGATCATGAGCAAGCAGTTTAACCGCCGCCAATTTCTGAAGAGTGTGGGCGCTGCCGCCGCAGTTTCAGCCTTCGGGCCGTATGTCACCCACCGCGCACTGGCCCAGGAGGTGGTCAATTCCGCTGGCGTGACTCTGCCAGCAGACGCCGCCGCGCTGGACATGCAGGTCCTCAAATGGCCGGACCCGGTGACCAACATCCTCAGCGCTGATTGGTTCCGCTCCAATTATCGCCTGGCCCCCGGCAACCTGTTCACCCAGGAACCGTTGGTGCGCGTCGATAAGGAGCTGAAGCCGCTGCCCGCCGGGGCCGAATCCTGGAGTCTGTCGGATGACGGCCTGACCTGGACGTTCAACATCCGCAAAGGGCTGGAATGGAGCGATGGCAAGCCCTACACCGCCCATGACTGGGTGTATTCCTTCCGCCTGGGAGCCAACCCAGAAACCGGTTATGACTTCGCCTGGTACTACAACCTGATGAAGAACTGGGATGCGGTCAACCAGGGCAACCTGCCGCTGGAAGACCTGGGCGTGGCCGCGCCAGATGACTACACTCTGCAAATCACAACCGATGTTCCCCGCCCGTACATCCCGGCCTGGGTCGGCTTTGCCATGCCCAGCCCGGCGCATGCTGAGGA
The DNA here is from genome assembly GCA_019912905.1 of Anaerolineae bacterium. Classification (GTDB taxonomy): domain Bacteria; phylum Chloroflexota; class Anaerolineae; order Aggregatilineales; family Phototrophicaceae. The sequence continues at coordinate 7,477 of JAIOHO010000363.1, read as the reverse complement.
GACCTATGGCAAGGACTGGTCGCTCGATCCGGCGACTTTCGTTTCCAGCGGGCCATTCACGCTCGAACGACTAGAGATGGATCGTAACCTGACGCTGGTCGTCAACAAGAATTACAAGGGTGATCCGAAGCCTTTCCTGGAGCGGATTGAGTTCAACCCAGTGGCGACCGGTCTGTTCCTGCCTGCTTATCAGGAAGGCACGATCAACCTGATCGGTGGCAACTACCAGCTTGATGCACCGGACATCGAAGTGGCGCTGGCTGATCCATCGTTGAACGACCAGCTTCACCCCTACGGCCATTTCCAGACGTACTACGTCGGCATGAACACCTTTGAAGAGCCGTTCAACAACCTCAAGTTGCGCCAGGCTGTTACCCACGCCATCGACCGTGACACATTGGCAAACTCGGTGCTGCCCAACCTGATTACCCCGGCTTACACCATGCTCATGAAAGGCTTCCCGGACGAGCACGTGGACCAGCTCAAGGATTACCAGAAGTACGATCCTGAACTGGCGAAGCAGTTACTCGCCGAGGCGGGCTACCCCGATGGGCAGGGCCTGCCGCCACTGGAAATGTGGATGCGTGGCAACGAGGCCCAGGTCGCCGCCCGCGACCGCACCGCAGCCGAAGCTGTCGCCGCCATGCTGGGGCAGAATCTCGGCCTCAATGTCTCGGTGAAGCTGACCGAAGTGCAGACCTTCAACGACGAATTGTATGGCAAGCGCACCCTTCTCTATTTCCTGCCCTACCAGTTCGACTTCCTGGATGCCAGCAACATGATCGGCATCTGGCGTTCGACGGGCCGCCATGCCTGGAAGAGCGACAAGTTCGATGAACTGCTCAACCGGGCGGACAGCACGCTCAACGATCCAGAAGCTCGCAGTGACATCTTCTACCAGGCCGAACAAACACTGCTGGAGGATGCGCCGGCGGCCTTTGTCTTCCACCCGCTGAATTATCACATGTGGCGGCCCTATGTGGTCGGCTCCGATGTGGAGACGAACGCTGCCGGGTTCCGCGCCGTCGTCTACCTGAACAGCAGCGTCCACCGGACGGTATACATCAACAACCTGATTGGCAGTTAGGCTTTCAGGCTCGTCAAACAAAGCCGTCGGCAACTCTGCGCCGGCGGCTTTTGATTCGAGTGCGAATTTTCTGTAGCACCCACTACCGCGTGTCGCCAATCCATGACAGGCAGTGAGTCACGTGAGCTTTCGATTGTCTGTTACTTCCCCACCGATGCGCTGCAAAAACTGTCCAGCGACCCTGGATTGCTTCTAGCCCAGCGTCCATTCCAGACCGTAATCGAACAGCGTCGCCGGGCGCGGCACACCGCCTTCGTCCCAGCCCATCATCTCGTAGTAAAAGCGGATCATCGCCTGGAACTGCTCACGGTCGAGGCGCTCCCCCTGTTTGGGACCGACGCCAATGGCCTCCTCATGGAAGCGGTCTGGCAGGCGGTCATCAGCAGGCGTCAGCCCCTCGCGGTTGTTATACACGCGCATCAGATGGGTGCGCCGCTCGCCCCAGCGCATGATTTCGTATCCAGAGGTCTCCCAGCCCGTCACTGCCGCCAGCAGTTCCGCCATCTGCTCGAGGCTCAACAGCCGCGTGGGTGCCACCGCAAAGATACACATGTCCAGGGCATCCGCGCCCGACCACAGCGCATGGAGCGCCTTAAAATTTCGGACTTTTTTGTGCCCCAGGTAGGCCATCGGGATGCGCTCCAGGACGCCCACCGTATTGGAATACTTCAGGGTGTGCTCCCATCCAACCTCGGTATCGTAATCCCAATCGTGCTCGCAGATGTCGTAGCGCGGGCCGATGGGCGCGACAGCGAAGCCCAACGCCAGATTAGTCTGGCTGCGCGGCTCGAACGGAACCATCTCCAGGCCCTTGACGTGCAGCGCATAGTAAGCGGCATTCGGGCCGATCTGTTCCGCGGCGCGCCGACTGGCTTCGGCCAACACGTCGCCGAAACCCTCGCGGTAGGCGATACGCCGCACCATTTCCTGAATCGCGTCGGCCTGCCCGAAGCGCAGATCGATGCCGTCGGTGTCCGCTTGCGTCAGGATGCCCTGCTCGCGCAGTTCCATCGCCATCGACAGTGTGAAGCCAAGCGAAACCGAATCCATGCCCCACTGGTTGAGCAGGTTGTTCAGGCGCAGCAGCACGCGAATGTCCGCCAGCCCGATGTTCGGCCCCAGCGCGCCGGTCACTTCCTGATGGATGCCGCTGGCGCGGGGGTCTAAATCCGGGTCGCCGCTGTGCAGCCGCTTGATGCAGTCATTCGGGCAGCCCGGACAATTCGCTACGCCCGCGACATGCGGCAGGAACTTCTCGTCCCGATAATTTTCCACATGCGCAAATCGGGCGGTGCGGTAATTTTCGACATCGAGCGCGGCGTCCAGCCCATGTGTATAAATCCAGACGGCAAAACCGGGAGGCTGTTTCTGCCAGGTCGAGAGTGGATTTTCAGCGATGCGCTGCTCGAAATCCCGGGTGATCGCGGCTACACGCTCCGGCTGGGCCAGCGGCGGCAGTGTTCCACCCCGCAGCACGACCGCCTTGAGATTCTTCGCGCCCATCACCGCGCCCATACCCATACGCTGCGCCTGGAAACAGCGCTCGGCGACGATGCTGGCGAAGCGCACGCGCCGCTCACCTGCCGGGCCAATCGCCGCGATGTGCAGCCCTTCCCCGAAGTCAGCTTCCAGAGCATCGCAAGTCGCGCCGGTCGTCATGCCCCAGTACGGCGAAGCATCAACGAAGCGCGGTGTGCCGTCGTCCAGCACAAAACAAACCGGCTGCTCCGCCGCACCGCTGAAGACGAGCGCATCGACACCCGACTGCTTGAGGGCGATGCCCCAGGGTCCTTCGCAGCGTGTTTCGCCAATGCCGCCTGTCAGCGGCGATTTAGCGCAGACGGTAAAACGCGGCAGACCCGCCGCCGGGTAGCCCGCCACCACACTGGATGTAAAGATCAGCCGGTTGGCCGGGTCGAAGGCATCCAATCCAGGGGGTGTTTCCTTCAGGAGGTAGTAAGTGCCCAGCAGTCCCCCGCCCGCATACAGGCGGTAAAATGTGTCGTCTGGTTCCTCAAGCCAGGTAGTGCGCTGCGTCAAATCCACATGCAAAATACGTCCATGATAACCATAGCGTGCCATCATAATGCCTCTCTTTTCTTTTCACTTCACACATAAGCCGCCTGCACGTTGATCTTCGCAAATGCGGGAGGAGACCGTTCGATGATTTGGAAAAATCAGCCGTAAGATCGTCCTTTACATCATCGAAGGTTTTTGGACAGAACGGTGCAAGATCAAAGGCCGCCTGTTTCTACGATTTTATCCAGATACTCTTACTCCCTTTAGGGCAACTTTCGGGATCAAGGTCACATTACCCAGTACCAGTAGGATTATCCACTGCATCCCAGCGACGACCACCGGGCGCAAGCCTTCCAGAGCGATGCTCTCGGCCTTCTCGATTACACTTTCATCCCACACCACCAAGGCAATGTCATTCTGATCCATCTATGTCTGTACAAATTCACAGGCTTGTTGCCACAGAAAGCGCCCAAGGCCCCGGAGTGCCAAAACGCGAAGAGCGCAGCCGGTTGTGCCGAAAGGCCGGTGTCGTATCTTAAATATTTTGACATTGGTCAAGAGTCGATAATATAAGACCATTGATTTGAAGGCGCGTAGAAAGAGACTACAAAAAAGCACCCAACCGGGTGCTTTTTTGTCCAATGTCATTATCTTTGAGACCCAGTGACACTATCTGTGATCACAATGACATTATCTTTGAGATACGTGTCGTATCTCAAATATTTTGTCATTGGCCACGGAGAAGGTGGGTGGCGAGTCTCAGATAATTTGGCACTGAGTCTCGCAGAAAATGGCACTGTTGTGAATTTGTCTCAAATATTTTGGCATTGTTCGGAAAAGAAAATCGGGGCCTGATGTGGCGTGTAGGGTTGCAACTGCGAGCAGCGGGAGGAACGAATGAATGTAAAGGTAATTCCAGTCTCCTTAATGCGGAGTGTAGGGTTGCAACCCTGCAAGTAATATAGCACGACCCGATCAAAAATGACAAAGAGCTCGTAGAATCGGCACAAAGGACCGCTGGGGCAAGCCCGATTTCGAGAACCCTTGTTGGGAGTGGACGACATCGTAGGGGCGGTTCGCCAGTCTAGAATGGGGTGGAGTCGCGGCTGGTAGCGCGAGTACCATCCTCGTCCGCGATCCGATACCAGCCACAGCCCTTGATGGTATTCTGCCCGACCTGGGTGCTTTGCCCGACCAAGAGCCAGGATATCAGCGTGGGATCGACCATATTGTAGGTTACCGAACCCACAAACCCGGTGATGGGCAGGCGCTTCCTCGTCCGCCGCGAATGACTCCACGCAGTGTGCCACCGCAGGTGCTGGCGCACCACCGTGACTATCCTGGCGTGGGACAATAGAGGATCGGCATCGACCCAAATTGGTTTGGGCAGGTAGTTCTCGCTGAGCAGTCGGATGCGCTCGATGAGGCGCTGGAATATCGGCAGGAAGGCCGGTTCGGATAAGAGATGGCCCGCGACCACGATCTGGGTGGGCGTCAGGAAATGAAGGGTCAGTTCTTGGCCGAATCCTGCTGCACGGGCCTGAACGTCGGCTTGGGTGGGCGGATCGGGCAAGCTGTTGAGCACCTTCCCAGCGCTATCCAGCAGGGGCAGGGCGCGGCCGGTCAACGGATCGAGGCTGTCCACGCCCTCCAGCCGGAAGGATTGACGATTGCGACCGATGCCCATGGTTTGCAGGGCGTGGACGGCGGAGATGACCAGCGGGATGCAGCGGCGCCCGCTGCCGAAGAAGGTGATCCCGAAGGAACATGCAGCTGACGATGTGACGAGCGGGGGCCGGATGGCAATCGGACGCGGTACGTCCTTGCCGCCGCTGGTCGCGCGCTCCTCCAGCCGCAGCAGCCAGGCGACCGGGTTGGCCTCGTAGTCCGTCCGTGCATACACCGCCTGGCCGGTGTCATAGACCCGGCGCAGAGCTTCATACAGCGCGCCGCGGATCTTCGATCCGGGGTTATCCCCGAAATAGATGGGACGCTCGGCGGAGATCCGAAAGCGGAGGAGGGTCAGCGGGATCATGGCGCCAAGTCCAGCCGCTGGTAGACGACCGCGTTGTGGCCGTGGGTCATCACCCGGTAGGGTAGGCGCACGGCATAGGATCGTCGAGCACCCGCGCTTCTGGGATCTCCTCTAATGGTATCGACCTCGGGGAACTGCGCGTTGGGGCGCATGTCCTCCATCCGCTGGAGGATGCCGTACCCGAGATCGTCCGGCCGCAGGGGTAGGCACAGGTCGACAAATCCCGCCTCGGACGAAGGTGGAGCCAGACTAAGGTGAACGCCACTGAACTGGAAGAAGCCACCGCGCCGGCCGAAGTAATTAATCGCCGGGAGGGTGGGCATCAGGGTCTCGTGGAGGAATCGATCCGCCGTGCTGCCCAATGCCAGCCGCAGCGCGCCGGCGTAGAAGCCATATTCCCGGGCGACCGGTGCGCGCGTCCAGTGCCGTGTGGGCAGGTCGAAGGCGCGCAGCAACATCTGGGTGATCCGGTTGACCGCTACGACGTCGGGTCCGCGCAACCGGATCTGCAGATCCCGAACCTCCGGAAACCGCTCCACGGCGGCCTCCAGCCCTGTGGCCTCGACGAGCGCCTTCAGGAGCGCCATGCGGATCGCGTAGGGGGTCGGGACCAGGAGCGACCGGCCGCCGGTGGACGTGGTATTGCTGGGCCGGAGGCTGAAGGCGGCGACCGGCAGGAAGTCGACCACGGCCCAACTCATCGAACGAGCCTGGCCGGTGCATAGGTGTTCAGGATGTCGGCGGTGAGCGCCAGGAGTTCAGCTTCGGAATGGAATAGGTGGATGCTCACCTTATCCTTGCCATGCAGCCGCTCCAGCGGCCCCAGCAGGGCCTGAGTAGCTGCGATGTAGTCAACGTGGAGTGGGCTGATCATGGGGGCGGCGATGGCCGCGGTGGTGGACAGGCTGAGGTAGCCTTCAAGATTGACCGGATGAGGCATCTGGGTCGAGGTGAGGGCGCCTTTCGGGTACCGGAGGGTTTCTGTCAGGGCGAGCAAGGTGGCTTCCAGTCGGGCCGCACGATCCAGGGGGATGCCGTTGACTTCCGCTGGATAGTCCCGTGCATAGCGGTTGTAGCCGATGTCATAGACACTCAGATGGGCCAGCAGGGCATACACACCCGAAGACGCGGTACGCTCAAACAGCATCTGGCCGGAATTGATCTGAGGTTGCTCTGAATCTGCGTCGTTGCCATCGGGCTTGCGGGCTGCCAGATTGGCCGCATGGCGGGTATGGATGTACTGCCGCGTGTGGGTGAGCTCGGGAACCCCCGCAATCCAGCCGAAGTCCAGCGGGGATTCCCGGCGCACGCCATCGCCCACTGGAATGAGTGTCCCCCCCAGGTCGTCGAGCACGCAGGTGAGCAGCTGATCGGTGACCCGTGCGCCATTCAGACGCTGCCCCTTGTCTGTGGTGTCCCAGAAGGTGGGGTTGTTCTGGTCGGCAAGCTGCCGGGTGAACTCTGCGTTGCCCAGCATACGCCCCGGGTGGAGTGCGCGGCAAGCATCACAGAGGGGGAGGCCGCGATCCAGGGCGATCAGGCGCAGATAATCCATGAAGATGTGTTTGAGCATGTCGCCACTGATGGCGTGGACTTCCTCGACGATGTAGTGAGGCTGTCCATCTGGATCGCGGGTGGGCACGACGAGGCTCACCTGGCGGGGGATCAGCCGGTTGTTTTCGGTGCCCTCGTTGTTGAGGGCCTGGAGGTTGAGGGCGATCCGGCAGGCAATGGCGAGGGAGAACAGCGGCTTTCGTTTTCGGTTTGGCATGATTCATTCCCTGGGTTCTGGCACAGCGGTGCGTTCAGGAGCGCTCCGGTCGCAGCAGGCCGGACGTCACGAGCAACCGGGCGACCAGCTCCGATCCGTGCTGGTCGACGAGGGCCACGACCCGATAGAAGTGTTCGTCCGTCACTTCGGGCGGCCAGTGTTCATGGTGGAGGTTGTTGACCCTGAGTCGTTCCCGATCCCAGGCATAGGTGCGCAGGAATTCGGAGAGCGCGCCGATAAATCGAGCCGGGTCGCGGGCGTGTTCGAGCAGGTCGCGATCCAGACCGTAGCGAATCCGGAAGGCCGACGGCTGGGGATTCTGGGGCCGCTGGGTGCGCCAGAGGAGGCCCGTCGTGGCGAAGTGGATGGCGGCGGCGATGGCCTCGAAGCCGGGATCCCTGAGGATTTCGGCATAGTTGGAAGGGGGATGAGTCATGAGCTGCTGCTCCCACAGGTCTCGAACGAATGTTTGAGGGTACCAGACGGAACGAAAATGATGAAAGCAGAACTGGCCGTAGGCCAGGCCGAAATCGGTCCAGTTCCGGGCCGTCGGTGCGAGCAGATA
>JAIOHO010000032.1 GCA_019912905.1 Anaerolineae bacterium | reverse complement strand
CCCTCAACCAGCACCCCCGCATTCAGTCCGGCCAGGTCAGTCTAAGCTCGATCCGCGCCTGTGTGAGCGGTTCAACCTCCCTGCCTCCTGCAATCAAACGAGAGTTTGAGAGCCTCAGTGGAGGAAAACTGCTCGAAGGGTATGGCATGAGTGAAGCACCCACCGCCTCACACGTCAACCCGGTTTACGGCGAAAATCGGGAAGGCTCGATTGGGCTGCCTCTGCCGGACATGCACATCCGCATCGTCAGCCTCGACGATGGCGTGACCGATGTCCCGGTCGGCGAAGTCGGCGAACTGATTCTCGCTGGCCCCCAGGTCATGAAGGGCTATCTGGGAATGCCCGACGAAACCCACAGCGCGCTCCGCCAGATGGATGGCAGAACCTGGCTTTACACCGGCGATATTGCCCGCATGGATGAAGATGGCTACTTCTATATCGTGGATCGCAAGAAAGATATCGCCATGATCGGGGGCTACAACGTTTATCCCACCAGTATCGAGAAAATCCTGAAAGAAAACCCGGCCATCCATGAGGTCGGCGTCGCCGCGATCCCGCATCCGACTCGGAAGGGTGAGGAAGCACTCAAGGCGTGGATTGTGCTAAAACCTGGCGCGACGATCACCGAACAGGAACTAATCGACCACTGTTCGCTTTATCTGGCACCCTACGAAGTGCCCCGACGATACCGCTTCGTCGATGCCCTGCCAAAATCGGAAGTCCTGAAGACCTTGCGCTACGAACTGGTGCGTATGGAGATGGAGGAACGGGAAAAGGAAGCCCTGGCACCTCTGTAAATCGTCAGGACAAAGTATCCCCCGTCGATCGAGGCGACGGTTGCGCATCCGCCGGGTCCGGCAGATAGTAACCGCGATAAAACGCCCGGGCCGGTCCGCGGTTGGCGTACCAGATGACGTAGAGGGCAATCAACACGCTGGCGATGATTCGCGCCTCAAGCAATGTATCCACCGCCGCAGTGGCTGAATCGAGACCCGCCTGCGCACTGGGCGGGATCCCCATTGCACGGACAGTCAGCAGAATCGTCACCATCGTAATCAAGACCACTGACAGTACAAAAACAGGACGAATGAGGCGCGACCCACCCCGCCACGCCAGTACCGCCACGACCAGAAAGATCACGCCATTCAGCACCGGAAGCAGCAGGTTCAGGTCCTGAAGCCCCTTCAGGTCACCCCCGATCGCGCCGCCTGCTTCGAGGAATTCAATCGTCTGGAACTGCTGGCGCAGGGACAGCATAAAAATCACCTGAGCAAAGGGCAGCAGGGTGTAGAGCATCAGGCTGATTATGATGGCGATCGATAGTCCCAGCGGACGTCCTGGCTTGTCCATAGAGTTCACTTCTCCCAAAAGGCACCTGTAAGCGCTGGATAACATCACATTAGCAAATGACTTAGTTATGTGCTAGAATAACCCCAGTCGCATATACTTTTTCATTCCTACCCAGGAGGTCATGAAACCTGTGAGATTACATGACTTAATCGAGCAGTCTTACGATAATTTCCTCGAACAATCCAGGGATGCTCGTGTAATTCTGCTGCACCCACGCAGTCGCTATCGTTCTGTGTTGGTTGCCAAGCTCATTAACGCACCGGACATGAAGGTGTTTTATTATGCACTTGGCCCGGATGACATCAACCTCAATTCATTTTTGTCCGGTATTACGCACGATCTGGCGAACCAGCACCCGACATTTGGTCGTCATATCAACATTTTACCGCCAAATGAGGCGAAGAATATGCATGTTCTCCTGGATACCTTCGCTCTTGATCTGTCGGAGATGAGTGATGAACCATTTTTGCTCATCCTCGACGAGTATGATCGCAGCGACAGTGCCGACGACGTGCAGATGTTCGTGGACAAGCTGATCAGCCGTCTGCCTGAAAACTGCCGGTTGGTAATCAACAGCCGTACCCTGCCCCGGTTACCCTGGGTTTCGCTTATCGCACAAAAATGCGCCGTGCTGCTGCAAGATGAGAAACTCATCAGCCAGAACTTTTACGACATCTCCACCAC
>JAIOHO010000362.1 GCA_019912905.1 Anaerolineae bacterium | reverse complement strand
GCGAGGTCGGCCAGCGGCACCGCGACATGAGCAAACCGCCGAATATCTGGGTCTGGCACATGCCAGGGTTTGTCGCCGTAATCCAGCACCGCGTCATCCCACAGCGAAATATCCAGGTCGATAGTGCGGGCCGCATTTTTGTTATGCGGATCGCGCACCCGGCCTAGCTGCTGCTCGATCGCGCCGATGATTTCCATCTTAAATGCAGTAGGTGAGAGGGGAGTGGTCAGTTTGACCGCCATATTGAGAAAATTGGCCTGATGGGGGTCTCCCTGCGGTGGGGTGCCATACACGGGCGAAACGGCCAGCACATTGCAATGCAGCCTGAGCAGCCGCACCGCCCGCCGCAGATGGCGTTCCGGCTCGATGTTGGAGCCGAGTGAGATATACCCGACCGCATCATAATTTTCAGGCGAAGTCATCCGGTCCCCGTTCGATGACTACCCCGACCGAATCTGCGAAGCGCAGCGCGCCGGGCTTGTGAACGCGCACCTGCACATACGGAGCACCATAATCGACCACGCAGATGCGCGCGATTTCAGAGGCCAGTTTTTCGACGAGATTGTACTCGGATGCTTCAACATGCTGGATAATCGCCTTGGTGACGGTGCGATAATTAAAGGCATCCTCCGGGTCGTCGGTCTCGCCTGCTTTGCGCATATCCGTGCCGATGTGCAGGCTGATGACGACATCCTGTTTGTCTTTGCGCTCGTGCGGGCTGAAGCCGATCAGACAGCGCAGCCGCAGGTCATCAATTTCGATGATGTCCATCGCGTTAATTCCACTTCGGGTCGAACGGACAGGTAAGCCAGGTGGTGGGGTCCGCGTCTATACATCGTAACGAACGGCCTGCCGCGCGGCAAGCGTTTAGTTCATTCAGAAATATGTGAACGATCCTGAGTGTTCTCTAAGCAGTTGTTGAAGTTTCGGTGAGACTCGCGCCAGTCGTACCGGTTTCTCTGTTATGATGGCACCTGTGAAGACATGCTGGGACTATGGATGAGAAAGCGATAGGGGTGATGGACGCACAACGGACGAATGGGCACGACCACAACCACGTTTACGAAGATGAGTCGATCGACACGAAGCTTAACTCAGAAGAATTTCTGGAATCATACGGGCTAAATCTGCCCTCAGTCGATCAGGAGCGGATTGCGGCGGCCACACAGGAAATTCTGATCGCGGTGGGCGAAGACCCGCAGCGCGAAGGCTTGCAGCGGACGCCGGAGCGCGTGGCGCGGGCTTATACCGAACTGCTCAGTGGTTACCGCACCGACCCCGTCAAACTGATCAACGACGCGATCTTCACCGTGGATTATGATGACATGGTGATCGTGCGCGACATCGAATTTCACAGCCTGTGCGAACATCACATGCTGCCGTTTGTAGGCCGCGCGCATGTCGCCTACATTTCCAGCGGCAAGGTGATTGGCCTGTCGAAAATCCCACGCATCGTCGATATGTTCGCGCACCGCTTGCAGGTTCAGGAGCGCATGACGCATCAGATCGCCGGGTTCATCAATGAAGTGCTCGAACCCAAGGGCGTGGCGGTGGTGCTCGAAGGCGTACATATGTGTTCGATGATGCGCGGCGTGAAGAAACATGAGTCCAGCATGACGACCAGTGCGATGCTGGGCTGCTTTCGGGATGACCCTCGGACACGCGCCGAGTTTATGGCCCACATCAGCCGCCCAGGTGCGCACGCTCCTTTTTAGCAGTCAAGTGACGATGGATAAGCGACGACCTGCTGCCCGGCAGGTCGTTTTTATTTACGGCGATACCGTTGATTTGCCTCATTATCTATGCTATAGTGAACCATAATAAACCAGTGCTCACGAGCACTCATCAAGAGCGGTGGAGGGAAACGGCCCTGCGAAACCGCGGCAACCCCCAAGGCGTTGGGAAGGTGCCAATTCCGGCAGAGTAATCTCTGAGAGATGAGCTATGCGAATGGAACCATGCGCGCCTCTTCTTGTCGGAGAGGCGTTTTTTATTGCATGATAGGACTCTTTGAGGACCGACAAAGTAGGATGTTTCACACCATTAGCATGAGGTATGTGATATGACCGTCAAGGAACAAGCTCAGGCTTCCAACCTGACCTTCATGACCGCGCCGCGTTATTTTTTCACGTCGGAATCGGTGTCTGAAGGTCACCCGGACAAAATGTGCGACCAGATTTCCGACGCCGTGCTCGACGCCATTCTCGCGCAGGACGCGAATGCACGGGTCGCCTGTGAAGTCGCTACCACCACCGGGCTGGTGATCGTCATGGGCGAAATTACGACCACCGCTTACGTCGATATCGAAAAGCTCGTCCGCGAAACCGTGCGCGACATCGGCTATACACGCGGCAAATACGGATTCGATTATGAGACGTGCGGCGTGCTGGTCTCCATAAAAGAGCAGTCTTCCGACATCGCGCAGGGCGTCAACCGGGCGCTGGAAGCGCGCGAAGGCCTGATGTCCGAGGCTGAAATCGAAGCCACCGGCGCGGGTGATCAGGGGATGATGATCGGCTTTGCCTGTGACGAAACGCCGGAATATATGCCGCTGACGATTTCGCTGGCGCACAAACTCACCCGGCAGCTGGCGGCGGCACGCAAGAGCGGCGAACTGCCCTGGCTGCGGCCTGATGCCAAGAGTCAGGTGACGGTCGAATATGCGCATGGCAAGCCCAAACGCATCGACACGGTCGTCGTGTCGACGCAGCATGCGCCGGAAATTTCTCAGGGCCAGATCCGTGAGGATGTGATTGAAGACATCATCATGCCGGTCATCCCGGAGAAACTGCTGGACGACAGCACCCGGTTCTTTGTCAATCCGACAGGCCGCTTTGTAACCGGCGGGCCGCTGGGGGATGCCGGTCTGACCGGGCGCAAGATCATCGTCGATACCTACGGCGGTGTGGCCCGGCACGGCGGTGGGGCGTTCTCGGGCAAGGACCCCACGAAGGTGGATCGCAGCGCCGCGTATATGGCCCGTTATATCGCCAAAAATATCGTTGCGGCGGGCCTGGCTTCGCGCTTCGAGCTTCAGTTGTCGTATGCCATCGGCGTGGCCCAACCGACTTCGCTGGCGGTCGAAACCTTCGGCACCAACCGAATCCCGGAAGAGCGCATCGAAGAACTGATTCGCAAGCATTTTGATATGCGACCGGCGGCCATCATTCGCGACCTGGACCTGCGCCGCCCGATTTACAAGCAGGTGGCGGCTTATGGTCACTTCGGGCGCGATGATGTGGATGTGCCCTGGGAGCGCATCGACAAAGCCGATATGCTGCGCAGCGAGGCCGGACTCTAACGCATGGCGGACGACCGGTTTGAGCGCCAGCTTCGGTTCATCCTCGAAGTCGATCAGTTGAAGCAGGTCCTGCGGCGCAATTATCTGATCAACGGTGAGCGCCGCGAAAATTCGGCGGAGCACAGTTGGCATATCGTCCTGGCAGCCACGATTCTGGCGGAATACAGCGACGAACCGGTGGACCTGCGGCATGTGCTGAAGATGCTGGCCGTGCATGACATCGTCGAGATCGACGCCGGCGACACGTTCGCCTATGACGTCGCTGGAAATGCCGATAAGGATACCCGTGAGCAGACAGCGGCGGACCGCATTTTTGGTCTGCTGCCGGACGATCAGCGCGACGAACTGCGGGCGTTGTGGGATGAGTTTGAAGCGCTGGTAAGTCCCGAAGCCCGCTTTGCGCGGGCGGTCGATATGCTCATGCCCATGCTGCACAATCGTTACAGCGGTGGGCGGGGCTGGCAGGAAAATGGCGTCACCAGCGGCCAGGTGCTCAAACGCCAGATTCAGATTGGGGCCGCATCCGGTACGCTGTGGGAGAAAGCTCAGGCTGTGGTGGCCGAGGCGGTGGCCCTGGGATATCTGTCCAAATAGCCATTTTTCAGGGGCGGTCGCACGATCGCCCTTTTTCGTCTGGCTGAAGGGTGCATTTCAAGTTAGGGGCAAAGAGTTAGAATAGGAGGATGACAGAAGCAGAGA
>JAIOHO010000361.1 GCA_019912905.1 Anaerolineae bacterium | reverse complement strand
GTCGCTGGTGGTGATGATGGCCGGAGCCGGGCTGCTTTTGAGTATTGCGCGCGTCCGGGCGCGCCAGCAGCAGACACCAGAACGGAGCAGGGTGATTGCGAATCCTGATCGCAGCGGGCGGGACCGGCGGGCACGTGTATCCCGCCCTGGCCGCAGCTGAAGCGCTGATGAGGGCGAATCCCCAGATCAGTCTCTGCTTTGTAGGCAGCGGCGGCCTGGAGCGTGGTCTGGTACGCGAGTCTGGCATCCCCTTTGCAGCCTACGACGAGGTACGAGCCGGGCCAGTGGCAGGGGTGAGTTGGGCGCGTAAGTTATTAAGCGCAGTCGATTATGCGATCGGTTTCGTGCAGGCATCGGCCTTGCTGCGGCGCTGGCGGCCCCAGGCGCTGCTGCTGACCGGCGGTTGGAGCGGCCTGCCCGTAGCGATGGCGGCCTGGTTAGGGCGCGTGCCGGTGCTGATTTTCCTGCCCGATATTGAACCCGGGGCGACCATCCGCACGCTGCGGCGGCTGGCGCGGCAGGTTGCGCTGACCGTTCCCGAATCCGACTCTTATTTCCCGCGCACGCCGACGATTGTCACGGGCTATCCGCTGCGGGCGGCCTTCCAGCAGGCGACGCGGGAAGCAGCGATCGCGCATTTTGGCCTGGATGAGGAGCGCAAGACACTGCTGGTGTTTGGCGGCAGCCGGGGCGCGCGCAGCATCAACCGGGCGCTGCTGGACATCCTGCCGGACCTGCTGGCCGATGGGGTGCAGGTGCTGCATGTCTCCGGCACGCTGGATTGGCCGGAAGTCGAGGCGCGCCGGGATGCGCTGGGATCGCCTGACCATTATCATGCCTACGCCTATCTGCATGAAATGCCGCTGGCCTTCGCAGCGGCGGACCTGGCGGTAAGCCGGGCCGGGGCCAGTACGCTGGCGGAGTTTCCATATTTTGGTCTGGCCTCGATTCTGGTGCCGTACCCGCACGCCTGGCGTTACCAGAAAGTGAATGCGGATTATCTGGCCGAACGGGGGGCAGCGCTGCGAATGGATGACGAACGATTAGCCGAGGATTTGCTGCCAGCGATTCGCGCCTTCTTACAGGATGAAGCGCGTCTTGCCACGATGCGTGCCTGTGCCCGCGCATTGGCCCGGCCTGATGGGGCGGACCGGCTGGCTGCTGCCCTGATCCATCTCGCGGGGGGAAACCATTCATGATTGAACTGTCTGCGGTGCTGGTGATGATGACCATCTTTTTCGGAGTCATCGGCTTCTTGCGCGGCTGGAATAAAGAACTGATCGCCATGGCGGGCATCATCCTGGGGCTGTTCGCCTTGTTTCAGTTCGACAACCTGCTGCGCGGTGCGATCCTTCGGGGCGTGGCGCTCGACCAGGTGTTTTTGATCCAGGCGGGCCTGTTCATCTTCATCGTCTTTTTCGCCTACCAGACGCGCGCGCTGGATAGTAGCCGCCGCGATGGGCGCAGCAACTTGCAGGAGAGTTTTCTGGGCGCGCTGGTCGGCGCGATTAATGGCTACCTCGTCTGGGGATCGCTCTGGTATTTTATGGACATTAACAATTATCCGCTGGCCCCGTCGGTCATCGCTCCCTCGCCGGGTTCGCCCAGCGACCAGGCCTTGCAGTGGCTGCCCCTGGTGGTGCTCGGCGGCGGCGTGAATGGCAACGGCGACCTGCTGGCGGTGGCCGTAATCGTGTTGTTTCTGTTCGTGCTGATCGTGATTTAAAGAAGTGCAGGGTACTGAGTGCTGAGAAGTGCTCACCCGTACAACAACCAGCCAATGAACGGTTTATAGGCTGATCAATGACTCATTACTCCGTACTCATCACTCAGCACTATTCGGAGGAGGCCACGTGCCCCGGTTGATCCCCGGCCAACATATCCATATCGTCGGCATCGGCGGCTTTGGCATGTCGGCGCTGGCCCGTGTCCTGCTCCAGCAGGGCTATTATGTCTCCGGTTCGGACCGGCGGCCCAACGCCCTGACGCAGGCGCTGGAACAGGAAGGCGCGGTCATCTTCAAGAGCGAAGATGCTCAGAACGTGATCGGTGCGGAAATGGTGCTGTCCACATCTGCGGCACCCGCCAATCATGTCGAACTGGCGATGGCGCGCGCCCTGAATATCCCGATTTACAAACGCTCTGATGTAATCGCCGACATCATGAGCGGGCAGGTGAGCATCGCCGTGGCCGGGACGCATGGCAAGACGACCACCACGTCCATGATTACTCATATCCTCATCGAGACGCTCCAGAATCCCAGTTACATCATCGGCGGTATCCTGCGCAACAGCGGTCACAACGCCGGGGTGGGCACCGGCAAAGCCTTCGTGATCGAGGCTGACGAGTACGACTTTATGTTCCTGGGCCTGCGTCCGAAAGTGGCGGTGGTCAACAACATCGAGTATGACCACCCGGACTTTTTTAAGACACCCAACGAACTGGTGCGAGCCTTCAACCAGTTTGTCGATCGGCTGCCGACCGACGGCCTGCTGGTGGCCTGCGCCGATGATCCGACCGCCGCGATTCTGGCGCAGAACCGGCTGGTGGCGGGCTGGCCGGTGACGACTTATGGGGTCCATAATCCTCAGGCGAACTGGCGCGCGCTCAACCTGCGCATCGACGACCGCTACCAGACGGTGTTCGAGGTCCAGCGTGACGGCCAACTGCTTGGCACGGCGTCACTGATTATCCCCGGCGAATTCAACGTGCTCAATGCGCTGGCGGCTCTCATCGTGGCCGATCAGCAGGGCGTGCCATTTCCTGATGCGGCCCGCGCACTGGCAGCCTTCCAGGGGGCCGGGAGGCGCTTCCAGGCGCGCGGTGAAGTGGGCGGCGTGCTGGTTATCGACGATTACGCTCATCATCCGACGGCCATCCGCGTTACCCTCCAAGCCGCCAAAGAGCGTTTCAAAACGCGCCAGATCTGGGCGGTCTGGCAGCCGCATACCTTCAGCCGCACCCAGGCGCTGTGGGATGGCTATGTATCGGCCTTTGAAGCGGCGGATCATGTGCTGCTGACCGATATCTACGCCGCCCGCGAGGAGCCTGTGCCTGGGGTGACCAGCGCCGAACTCGCCGGAGCGATCGCGCATCCAAGCGTGCAGCATACGCCTGGGCTGGACGACGCGGTCGATTATCTGCTTGGGCATGTCGAACCTCCGGCGGCCATCCTCATCATGAGCGCGGGAGATGCCCCTCTGATCGGCGTCAATTATCTCAAGCTGCGGCAGGAAAGGTTGGATGGACCGGCTGAAAGCCCGGCTGGGTGACCGGCTGCTGGCCGGAGAATCCCTGGCGCGCTACACCGCAGCACGATTGGGCGGTCCGGCGGACTGGCTGTACATTGCCCGCGACTCGACCGATGAACTGGTCGAAGTCGTCCGCACGGCCTGGGAGTCGGGTCTGCCGGTGCGTGTGCTGGGTGGCGGCGCGAACGTGCTGGTGGCGGATTCTGGCGTGCGCGGCCTGGTCATCCTCAACCGCATCTCCGAAGTGGCTTTTGGCGAATGGCATGATGGGCGCAACGTGGCGGTATCAGCGGGCACTGGCCTGACGGTGCTGGCCCACAAGTGCCGCACGCGGGGCTTATCCGGCATGGAATGGGCCGTGAGTGTGCCCGGTACGCTGGGCGGTGCGGTCATCAATAACGCCGGTGCGCACGGCGGCGATATGGCCCATATCGTCCGCGATGTCGTTGTGCTGGATGCCGAC
>JAIOHO010000360.1 GCA_019912905.1 Anaerolineae bacterium | reverse complement strand
TCCGTTCGCTAACCACTGGCGAAAAATGCTGCAATACGATCATAATCTCTGTGGGCAACGTAAGCATATGATTCTCCTTGAACAAGAAATCAGCTTACATTGCCCGCCCTTTTTCGTCCACCAAATGGATAAAGTCGAGTTCAACTGGCCTCATAGCTCTTTATCAGGAGCGGTTTGGCTCTTTCCAAATCTTCATCGTTTCGGATGGTAATTTCCAAATCTCCCGTACCGTAGTGGCCGATTTTTCTCACATCTCGCATGAAACCAGGCTCCAACGAGACCGAATCAGGATCGACCTTCACCCATACAAGCAGATTTTCGTTTTGGGCATACAGGTTTACACAGGCAAAATTCTTGATTCTCTTAAACGCAATATAGTATTTGAGGACTTGCATCTGCGTGTCATCACCTAGCGACAGCAGAAATGTGCGTAATTTCTCGTACCGCTGTCGTTGCACTGGGGTAGCTTTTTCAAGATAGTCAGAGACAGTTTTATAGCGATGCTCGGTATGCGTTGATTCGGTTATTGGCTGTTCACCCACTGTATTGATACGCTCAAATAGGAGTAACTCATTTCCATACATTCTGTAGCGGATCAACTCGATATTACGATTAATCTGTTGGACCGCATATTCGTCATAATTCGTAAAGTCGCCTGCGATGCACAGAAGCCGCGGAGATGACCAATCCAGCAAATCAGCTATCTTGGGGCCATATTTCTCCAAAACTAACAGTTTGAAGTCCGCCTTGTGATCCAAAAGCCAATCCAAATAGAACAATCCCTGATTGATAACATTTTCATTTAGGGATCGCTTGTATTCGATTATCACCGGACTCCCGTTTTCATCGATACCCAATGTATCAATCCGCCCTCGGTGACTCTTCCCGGTCTGAAATTCAGAAGCGAGATAGAGTATACCAAGCAGAGGTTCAAGATAGCGCTCAATTAAGTTCTGTAAAGATTTTTCGATTGAAACAGAACTGCCCTCCAATTCATGAACAGTTCCGTCTGCGATGCGAAAAAGCTTGATATCGGTCAATGCGATTGCCCCTTACTGGCCGTAATTTTTCGCCGCACGCTTTTCGTAATAGAGACTCCGACGACAACACGGCCAAAAGCGGTGCTGCTTTGACAAAGTCTGCCTGGTAGCCCATCAAGGCGGATCACTCCTATATGCCGCCTGAGCTTTCATTCAGATGCGCCCACTGTTTGCCTGTTCAAGCAGGGCAGTCAGCGGCAGGTCGGCCAGCGAGGTCAGACGCAGATCAGCATGATCGAAGTTCAGGGTGCAGGTCATCGCGTTGGGCACGGCCACTGCATACAATCCGGCACTTTTGGCGGCAAAGAGGCCGTTGGGTGAATCTTCCAGTGCGATTGCCCGCGATGAGGACACCCCCAACCGGCGCAGCGCCAGGTCATACAGGGCCGGGTCGGGCTTGGAGCGCGGTACATCTTCGGCGCAGCAAACCGCCTCGAACCAGTCCATCAGCCCGAGCCGCTCCAAATTCCCTTTCACCCAGTCCGACGTCCCGCTGGAAGCCACCGCCAGCTTCAGATTCAGCCGCCGGGCCTCGGCCAGATAATCCAGCACCCCAGGCAGCACCGGCTGCTGGTCGAACAATTCGCCAAAACGGGCGCGCCGCTGGGCACGAATGAGCGCGCGATCGACCGGTTGATGAATCTGGTTTTCCAGATAGTCGTACAGGTCCAGCGGAGAATCCGCCGTGCTGACGCCAATCAGCGTCACCCACAGTTCAAACGGCAGGCTGGTCCCATGCGCCTGATACAGCTCCTGCCAGGACTCGTATTCGGGGGTTTCGCTGTCGATAATCAGACCATCGAAGTCAAAGACAAGCGCCTGCATCAATACCCTTTACTGGTCGCGACTTTTTCGCCGCGCGCACTTTTCACGATCGAGACTCCGGCGCTGGCCCCAATGCGCGTCGCCCCGGCCTCGACCATCGCCTGCGTGTCTTCGTAAGTCCGCACGCCGCCCGACGCCTTGACGCCGATTTTCGGCCCGACCACCCGGCGCATCAACGCGACATCGGCCACCGTTGCGCCGCCGCCGCCGAAGCCGGTGCTGGTCTTGACAAAGTCCGCCCCGGCCATCTTCGCCACCTGCGACGCCATGACCTTCTCATCGTCGTTCAGTTGAGCCGTTTCCAGAATCACCTTGCACAGAACGTGGTGCGCATGGCAGGTCGATACCACCGTAGCAATATCGCGGTAGAGTGCCTTGAGGTCGCGGCTTTTAAGCACGCCGATATTCATGACCATGTCGATCTCGGTCGCGCCGTTCTGAATGGCGAGCTGCGCTTCATAAGCTTTGACTTCTGGCGGCGAGGCCCCCAGCGGGAAACCGACCACCGTACACACGGCCACGTCGCTGCCCTTCAGCAGATCGACGCACAGCGGCACATTGGCACTGTTCACGCACACCGACGCAAAGTGATACTCGCGCGCCTCGCGGCACAACTGCGCGATCTGTTCGGCGCTGGCATCCGGCTTGAGCAGCGTATGATCGATCAGGCGAGCCACACTCAGGTCAGTCGGAATGTATCCCAACCCGGCGCTGATTCGTGAGGCCCCGTGGTCGATGACTTTATGCACCCGGTCGCTGCAATGGCGGACGCAGCGCCCATCGGCGTCATGCTCGCAGCAGTCACCGTGACCGCTGGCACTATCCTCGTGGCGGAACCGCGCCATGACTTCCTGGGTGATTTCGTCCACCAGTTGATCCAGATTCTGGCGGTTCTGTTGTTTTGCCATGCGTTCTATCCTCGATACTTCTTTTCGACCGCCATGATTTTGTCGACCCGGCGACCGTGGCGACCACCGCCAAAGTCCGTGGTCAGCCAGGTTTTGACGATCTGCTGGGCCAGGCTGCTGCCGATCAACCCGGCTCCCAATGTCAGGACATTGGCATCATTATGTTCGCGGCTGTTGATCGCCGTCGCCTGATCGTAACACAGGGCGGCGCGAACACCGGGCACCTTGTTGGCGACCATGCTCGACCCGATCCCGGCACCATCGATCATGATGCCGCGCCAGGCTCGCCCACTGGCGACCTGCTCGGCCACAGCCAATGCAAAATCCGGGTAATCCACACTATCGGCGCTGTCGGTGCCGCAGTCGATCACGACGTAATCAGCTTGCAGCATGGTTTTGAGCATCTCTTTCAGGCTGTACCCGCCGTGATCCGCCCCGATGGCTACGGTCGGTTTCTCGGTAGGTCTAGCCGATGGTGCGCTTTCGCTTACCAGCTTGATGCGTCGTTCAAGCGCAGCAGTTTGGGCCAGCGGCGTGAGAATGGCTCCCGCGGGCACATGCAGCGTGCCACCTTCCGGCAGCGCGTTCACGGCATCGGCGTCGATAATCGGCTTCGGGTCGGCTTCCAGGCGGCGCTGGAGCGCGGCATTCACCAGGCGGCGAATCGTATCATCCTGTGACATAGGCACTCCTTCTGCGCTGATTATACGCCCCCGCACAGGCGGCGCGCAACGCTCTCAACTGCTCACCTGGAATTCAGCCAGTGGGTAGGCATCGCCGCTTGCGCCCACGTCCCCGGATACGGGCAGGCGCACACCCGTCTGGAAATTGTACAGCCCCATCATCACGCGATAATGGCCGGGCGGCAGATCAGTCGGAGCAGTCAGTGTGAAGGTCGAGCTGATCAGCGTTTCGCTCGGTTCATCCCAGGTCAGAGTAGGACGTTCGGGCACAGCGGGCGCGCCATCCGCCTGAGCCAGCACCGTATAAGTCTCGTCAGGCACAAGATGGAGAAACAGGGAATAGTTGTCTTCGGGCATAGTCGGCGCATTCCAGTAGAAGGTGAAATCTACGGTCTCGCCCGGGCGAATTGTTTCCGTGCTCTGGTCGAAGCCAGTCAGCGTAATATGACTGCCAAATCCGATACTGGTTTCATGCTGCATGCGCCACAGCCGGAAGAAAATGCCCTCCGCCTCGCGCCGGGCCGGAGGATGGACAAAATCCCGCAGCCGCAGCATGCGGTCCAGCAGCGCCTGGCCCTCGGTAGTCTGCTGAAGCTGGCGATACTGGGGAATGGGAATCAGCGCATACGACATGCTGCGCGGCTGAATCCATTCGTCCAGCGGATATTCGAGAATATCCTCGGTCGGCCACCAGTCGAACCACTTGCGCCCCGGTATTCCACCCCAATAGGGATTGAAGGTATTGCGGTGAACATTATAGACAATAACCGTGCCGGGTCGGAGATTGACATCCGCCCACTGGCGGATGATGACCTGCCAGCTTTGCACTTCGCGGTCCTGAACCAGCGCGACCATCGGTGGAATCTGAGGTCCAAAAAGCACGACGCTGAACAGGAACAGGAACGCCACACGGACCGTTGTCTGATGAGGGATTATGGACCAGATCTGTGCGCTGGCCGCACCAAGCACGACACAGGCCAGCGCGGTCGCTGGCAGGATGTGTCTGACGAGAATAAAAGTGGTTTCGTTTCCATAGAGGCGAACTGCACTGATGACCCAGGGCAGCAGGATAACCATCATGGCAAAAAGAGCGAACGCCATCCAATTGATGGTCGGCTTCGCCCGACGGCGCGCCAGCCAGTAAGCGACGCCCCCTGCAACACAGACGATCAGCACAGGAATCAGATTGAGCGGGGCCAATACCGCCCCAATGTACTGCAAAACAGTGCGGCCATCCCAGAGGGAATTCGTCAGCACATTCAGAACAATCCGCTGCCGACCGGGAGTTAGATGTTGCACCACAAAGAATCCCAGAGCACCACCGGCGAGGGTCACAGCCAACAGAACCAACCCGGTTCGGAGAGATAATCGACGGTCTCGCAGAAAAAGCCCAGCCAGGGCCACCAGCCCTGGAATAGTCGCCAGGACAAAGCGATATTCCAGCGTAAATAACAATAAACCAAGCCCGATACTGATGAGCGCCAAATACCAGCGCCGCC
>JAIOHO010000359.1 GCA_019912905.1 Anaerolineae bacterium | reverse complement strand
AAGCGGACCAGACCATAGGTTCCCATCTTCAGCAGGACACCCGCCAGGATCACCGAACCGGCGGTCGGAGCCTGCACGTGCGCATCCGGCAGCCAACTGTGCAGCGGCCAGATCGGAACTTTGATGGCGAAAGCGATAAAGAAGCCGAGGAACAGGAACGACTGGACACTATCCGGGGTCAGCAGGCCGTTAAACGGCAGCATTAACTCACCGCTGTGGACCTTGGCGATAATATCCGGCAGGGCGAACGTTCCGGCGGCATTGCCCAGGAACAAAATCGCCAGCAGCATGAGGATAGAACCCGCCATCGTATATAAGAAGAACTTGACCGCAGCGTATACACGCTGTTCCGCGCCCCAGATGCCGATCAGGAAATACATCGGAACCAGGGTAATTTCCCAGAAAATGTAGAACAGGAACAGGTCCTGCGCCACGAACACGCCGATCATGGCCCATTCGAGCAGCAGCATGAACATGTAATACAATTTCGCTCGCCCGCGTTCCTCGATCACATGGGAGCGGAATGAGCTGAGAATCGCCAGCGGCATGATGAACCCGGTCAGCACGACCAGCAGCAGGCTCAGGCCGTCGATGCCGACAAAGTAGCTGATGTTATACTGCGGCAGCCAACCGACCCGCTGAACCATTTGCAGGTTGGGGTCCGCGCTGTCAAAGCCTGCCCACAGTACCAGGGTCCCGACAAACGTCGCCAGGCTGAAGCCCAGCGCCGTCCATTTGATATTCTCGTGCTGCTCTTCCTTCATAAACAGGAGAATAAACATCCCGATCAACGGCAGGAACAGCACCACCGTGATAAGCGTAAGGGCACTCGCTTCCATAGACTCCGTTCTCCCCTCAGGTTTAGCTGGCCTGAATCATCGGCAGCAAGATGATGACAATCACAAATACCACGCCAATCAACACCGTAATCGCATACATGCGCACATACCCGGTCTGCACCCGGCGCAGACGTCCACTGGCCCAACGGACCAGACGGCCCAGGCCGTTGACCGCACCATCGATCAAACCCAGGTCAATGGGCTGACTAAGGAATGTGCCCAGGGCATTAAACCCGCGCACCAGGATGGTGTTATGGACATAATCGTGCCAGAAATTCCAGTCCAGTTGATCGGCCAGAAATGCCCCGGCTCGATTGTACGGATTCTCCACGAACCGGAAGTAAAATTCGTCCCAGTACAGCCGGGCATTCGCCAGGCTCCAGATTGCGCCGGTGGATGGATTGACCGCCAGCGGATCGCGGTGGTTCGCCGTCAGCGCCTTGCCCTTGCCGTAAATCGACCGGGCCAGGAAGATCGCGCCCAGGCCGATTGCCAGCGCCGGGACTGCGATCAGCGGGTTAAAGACGCCACCCTGCGGCAGATACGGGTGGACATTCGCCAGCGACCATTCCAGAAAATGGACCAGAGACCCTTCACCGAACAGGTTGGAAAGCCCCAGGAATTCGGTGGGGGTGTTGATAAAGCCGATCACCAGGGCAAAAAACGCCAGAATCACCAGCGGGATCGTCATGGACGGCACACTCTCCGGCGCATGGTGGGCCGCCTCGGTGCGCGGTTCCCCGTAGAACACCATTTCCATCTGCCGCCACATGTAAAACGCCGTAAAACCCGCCGCGACGAGCAGCAGGCCGAGCGCGATGAAGCCGCTGAACTGCTGAAACACCGTGCCGCCGAACAAACCGGCCAGCCACGAATCCGCCAGAATTTCATCCTTCGACCAGAACCCGGCGAAGGGGATGATGCCCGCCAGCGCCAGAGTGCCGATCAGATACGTCCAGTAGGTCACCGGCATCGTGCGCCGCAGGCCGCCCATATTGCGCATGTCCTGAGGGTCGAAGGCTTCTTCCTCGTGATCCTCGTCATGATCGCCATGATGCGCCGCGTGGACATGATGATGGCCGTGCTCGACGCCGTGAATGACCGAGCCGCTGCCCAGGAACAGCAGCGCTTTGAAGAACGCGTGGGTGACCA
>JAIOHO010000358.1 GCA_019912905.1 Anaerolineae bacterium | reverse complement strand
ACGCCACCGTTTTTCCGCGGGCATCAAAACACTGCACACCGACAACGGGGCCTATCCAATTCCCGTTGTCTACAGACCACGCATTACCCCTGGAAATGTAGGCTATCCAATTCATATCAGTACCAAAAATATGCTCTCCAGGGTCCACCCAACCTACGAAGTTGCAGTCCCGATCAAATAGTGGTTTCAATGATCCCATATTCACACTCGCTCCGATTCACTGCTTGCTTTCTCAAAAGAATAAACGGTACACAACAAAATGTCAATGAAATTATAGTTTATTTATTGTAATGTCAATAATACTGACCTATCTAGACCTAAGTCTGGTCACTTTGATTGATTTAGCGCTCTAGTTCGGGATATACTAGATTCAGCGTGACGGAGGCAATCTTGATTTCTGACGATGAACTCTATAAAATAATAGGAACAAATGTTCGTAAAGCACGTGAGAATGCTGGTCTTAGTCAAAATGAGTTGGCTGTGGCTGTTGGTCTCTCCAGAACTTCTATAACCAACATTGAAGCAGGCCAACAGAAGATTCAGATCCACACATTGTTCAAAATAGGAGAGATTCTGGACATAACTCCACAATCCCTCATGCCATCAATGACTCTCAATGACCAAGTTGTGTCAAACAGAGCTAGTGGCATAACCGACAAAGAGAGAGCAGAGAAAGAGTGGATAGAACGGATAATCAAACGATGAATGCTCAAAATAAGATAGCCAAGACTGCCAGAGAGATGCTAAAAGTAGCCAACATTGATGCTCCGCCTGTTCCAGTGGACAAGATTGCCAAATTGTATGGGGTTGAAATTCGATTTGAGCCATTCCAGGGTGATCGTGAAAGCGAGATATCTGGTCTGCTGTTTCAGGAAGACGATACTATCATCATTGGGGTTAATTCTTTACATGGTCGTAACCGTCAGAGATTTACTATCGCGCACGAATTAGGTCACTATGTCCTTCACAATGATGATATGCATATTGATCGTGGTTATCGCATTCATTTGAGAAGTCAACTATCTTCGCAGGCAAAAGACTGGAAAGAGATTCAAGCCAATAGCTTTGCAGCAGAACTTCTCATGCCCGAAGAAATGCTGTCAAATGATCTACACGGGCGATCTATAGATTACGAAAGTGATGAGTCCCTTATTAAAGAGCTTGCTGACCGATATGAAGTTAGCCAGCAGGCGATGATCTTTAGGCTGACAAATCTTGGCCTTGTCAGGTAGCAACTCTTTCTATTGATGTTCTGTGAAATCAGTGGCTGACAGTTCGATGAGGCGGTCACAGTCACCACCCGAATAGACTCGCCCAGGGCATTGTACACTTCCAGAATGCAGCCTTCTGCGCCACCTTCCGGGTGAGCCACATAATCTATCAGCCAGGCCACATCACCAGCTTTCAGTCCTGCCTCCGGCACATCACGATTGACGACCACGCGCTGATAAAGTTCGATCATTAGTGAAACCTCATACGTTGCGCTCATTATAACATGTTCGTAACGCGCAGCCCTCTTGACGCCTGCGCCGAACCCGCTAAAATTAGAACAAATATCCTAATCTGAGCGATCATCCGCAGGAGCAGGCGCATGGCACACCCCCTGATTGACCAGTTTCGCTTTACCCGCCGCGAATGGCTGCGCGGACTCGACGGCATCTCCGACGCCGACGGCGCGGAACATCTCGGCCCGATGAACTGCATCAGTTGGACCGTCGGGCATCTCGCCTGGCACGAACAGCGCTACTGGCTCGACCGCGCCCAGGGCCTCATCCTGCATCCCGAACTGAACGAACTCTATGCTTACGGCGCGCCGATGAGCACGCCCATCCTGTCCGACATGCTGGCGATCTGGCGCGAAGTCACCCAGGCCGCGGACCCCTACCTCGATACGCTGACGTCCGACACGTTGCAGACCCCGCTGCGCTACAACGGCAAGGACATCGGCCAGAGCTGCGGCTCCGGCTTGCGGCGCATGACCTATCATTACTGGTATCACACCGGCGAAATCCAGGCCATCCGCCAGATTCTCGGCCACAAAAACCTGCCGGAATACGTCGGCGACATCGAGTCCGAAGCGCCCTACCGCCCGGAATAGAGCCATCTGCGGTACAATCCGCGCTGCACAATCTGTCCGTAAACAGGTAGGGGCGATGCAAGCGACGCCCCTACCTCTCACACGCAAAGGAGCCAATCACATGATTGTCGTCCAGGGTGATTTTGTCTTCAAAGCGGGCCATCGTGAGGCCGCCATCGCCGCCATGATCGCGGTGGCCGAGGGCGTCAAACAGGAACCCGGCTGCATCCGCTACCACTTCTACGCCGATCTCGCCGACCCGAATAAGTTCATCGTCTACGAAGAATGGGAGTCGCTGGAACACCTCAACGCGCATGGGTCGGCGGATAATCCCCCGCCGCACATGGTCACTTTCCGTAAAGCCAATGAGGGCATCCGTGAGAGTGCCAGCGTCCATTTCATGACCGCCGAGCGCATCGAACGGTAGTTTTTCACTGCCCCTTTATGACCTGTCAACATCCTTAGCTAATGGCTAAGAGCTAATAACTATTAGCGAGATTCGCATTTGCATTGCTCAAAAAAATGTGCTAAGCTGTGCAAATCGTCAGTTAGTGAGAGGAGGTGATCCAGTGGATGACAGTATGGTGGAGGTGTTGGACCTCTGACCTGTTCACCTCTGAGCGGGGAGAGCATCGACGAGGTGCACCCTCCCACCCTCTACTAAGCAACAAGCTGCGGCCCGGGCTAAACCCCCGGGCCGTGCCTTTTGTACCAGCAGCCGCCTTGTCTCCTGCCCTCTAATCGACTACCATTAGTCAAACGGGCACCACACCACTTCTGAACGAGATTCTTATGGAAAACCTTGCCGGGCGGCAACTGAAGGGCTACAAACTGCTGGAGCGCATCGGCGCAGGCGGCTTCGGGGCCGTCTACCGGGCGGAACAGCCGGACATCGGGCGTGAAGTCGCCATCAAATTTATCCTGCCAGAATACGCCAATCTTCCCGACTTTATCCGCCGCTTCGAAGTCGAGGCGCGCGTCGTCGCCCGC
>JAIOHO010000357.1 GCA_019912905.1 Anaerolineae bacterium | reverse complement strand
GCCATGACCTGCGCCAGCGCATCGACCTCCAGCGCCTGGAAATGTTCGCCGGTTTTGCCGGGGACAACGGTGTCGAGTGCGCCGCCGCCGCCGAAGGCAATCACCGGACGCCCGGCAGCCTGAGCCTGAACGGGCGCGATGCCGAAGTCCTCCAGCCCGGGGAACAGAAATGCCCGGCAGCGGGCCATCAGGTCGGGGAGTTCGTCGTCGGGTACGAAGCCCAGAAACTCGACGGTCGGCCCGGCCAGCGCTTGCAGGCGTTCCAGGTCACGTCCGCGGCCCCCGATCTTCAGCGGCAGCCCCAGGCGAGTTGCGGCCTGCACCGCCAGGTCGATCCGCTTATAGGGGATCAGACGCGACACGATCAGAAAATAGTCCTCTACCGTGCTGGATGGCTGGAAGCGAGTGGTATCCACCGGAGGATAGATGATGATCGAGTCCCGGCCATAATAGGTTTGAATGCGCTGGCGAATCTCGGTCGAAATCGCAATAAAATGATCGACCCGCTGTGCGGCGCGATAATCCCACTGCCGCAGCGCCGCGACCAGCGGACGGAGCGCCAGTGCCGCGGCCTGCCCCAGTCCTTCGCGGGCGATGTAGGCGTCGAGCTGCCAGACATAGCGGGTAGGGGCCAGGCAGTAGCAGATATGCAGCGTGTCCCGGTCGTGCTGGACGCCGTGACAGAAGCCGCTCTTGTTGCTGAGGATGACGTCATACGCAGACAGATCCAGCCCGCCCCAGGCCAGCGGATACAGTGGCAGATAGGGCTGGTGATGCGCATGGATTCCGGGCAGGCGGTCCAGCCACAGGCGGCGAATGTCCCAATTCTGGTAAAACGCAGGCATCAGGTCCGGCGCGTAGATGCTGGTGTAAACGGGTCGCTGCGGGAACAGATCCACCAGTTCCGCCAGCACATCCTCCGCGCCACCGACCTGATTGAGCCAATCGTGGACCAGCGCCAGCTTCACGCTCAGGTTTCCTCGGTCGTTCGCAGGCGCTGGACAGGCGCATACGTCAGGCGGTGCAGCGGCGAGATGCCATATGTTTTGAGCGCTGCGGTATGGCTGCCGGTGCCGTAGCCTTTGTGCGTGCCGAAGCTGTAATGCGGCAGCTCTGCATCCAGTTCCCGCATGAACTGGTCGCGCCAGGTTTTTGCCACGATGCTGGCCGCGGCGATGGTCAGCGAGCGGGCATCGCCATCCACAATCGTGATCTGAGGAATCTGCGCCGCCATTTCCGGCCAGATGAGGGCGTCGAGAAACAGGCAGTCCGGCTTGAAATCGGGAAACCGCTCCTGTGCATCGGTCAGCGCGCGCTGCATGGCGATTCGCGTGGCCGGGTTGATGCCGACCTCATCGACCTCCAGGTTGCTGGCACTGCCAACGCCCCAGGCCAGGGCGATATCTTTGACGACCTCGACGGTGCGTTCGCGCTGACGGGGAGTCATGACCTTGCTGTCGCGCACGCCAGCCAGCACTTTGTTGAGGTCGGGTCGGTCGAGCGGCAGGCAGACCGCACCCACGGTCAGGGGACCAGCCCAGGCCCCGCGACCTGCCTCGTCCATGCCGAGAATAAAGCGGTATCCCTGATGATGTATCTGGTGCTCATACATCAGATTCGGCTTGGGGCCTTTCTTTTTTGGCATACGCGCCTCTAATCCAGTTCAGGCGGATTTCGTAAATCTCCAGCAGGATGTGCAGCGAATCCCGGATGAGCTGCATGCGGCTGTCGGCATCAAAATACCAGGTAATTGGCATTTCTTTGATGCGATAACCCCGTTTCTTCGCAATGTAAATCAGTTCGACATCGAAGCCGATGCCGATCATCTGCTGGACTTCGAAAAGGTCTTCGGCAGCATCCCGCGTAAACATCTTGAAGCCGCACTGAGTATCTTCGATGCCGCGTACTGCGGTGAGCTTAATAATCCAGTTGAGCACCCGACCCATCACATGGCGGTGTTCCGGCTCGCCTACCCGCCTGGCTTCCGGCCCTTCACGGGTAGCGATGATGATATCATAACCGTCGGTGTGCGGCGGCAGGAATTTGATAATTTCGTCAATCGGCATCGACAGATCCGCGTCACAGATAAAGCGAAACTGCCGGCGGGCAGCCTGCATGCCGACTTTGACCGCCAGTCCCTTGC
>JAIOHO010000356.1 GCA_019912905.1 Anaerolineae bacterium | reverse complement strand
GCTATACCAAAGCGGTGGATGACGTCAGTTTTTCCATCCGCCAGGGAGAGATCGTCGGGCTGGTCGGCGAAAGCGGCTGTGGCAAATCGACCATCGGGCGCTGCATCGTGCGCGGCTACAAGCCCACCAGTGGGCAGATGCTGTTTCGCAACCGGGACGGCTCGGTCGTCGATCTGGCAGCGATTGAAGGCAAGGACCTGCTGCCCTATCGTAGAGACATCCGCATGATTTTCCAGGACCCGTATTCGTCCCTGAACCCGCGCATGACCGTGTTCGAGAACGTCAGCGAGGCCCTCAAGGTCAACCGGATCGGGAACGCCTCCGAGATGCAGGACCGGGTCGCCTACCTGCTGAAGCGTGTCGGCCTGCGACCGGAATACATGCGCCGCTATCCCCATGCCTTCAGCGGCGGTGAGCGCCAGCGCATCGTCATTGCCCGCGCCCTGGTGACCAACCCGCGCCTGATCGTGGCCGATGAAGCGGTGTCGGCGCTGGATGTCTCCGTTCGTGCCCAGATTTTGAACCTGATG
Source organism: Anaerolineae bacterium (assembly GCA_019912905.1). Lineage (GTDB taxonomy): Bacteria > Chloroflexota > Anaerolineae > Aggregatilineales > Phototrophicaceae. The sequence continues at coordinate 3,857 of JAIOHO010000356.1, read as the reverse complement.
GAGGAGCTTCAGGCCGATTTTAACCTGACCTACCTGTTCATCGCCCATGACCTGAGCGTGGTGCGGCACATTTGCAGCCGGGTGATCGTCATGTACGTCGGCAAAGTGGCGGAGGTGGCCGAAGGGCTGGACCTGTACACCGACCCCAAGCACCCCTACACCGAAGCGCTCATGTCCGCCGTGCCGATCTCGAACCCCCGCCAGCGCAACCGGGGCAAGCGCATCCGTCTGCCCGGTGAAGTGGCGGACCCGTCCAATCCGCCCGGCGGTTGTTATTTCCATCCGCGCTGCCGCTACGCGACGGACAAGTGTAAGGCTGAGGAACCGCCGCTCGAACGGCTGGCGGGTAATCACCTGGTCGCCTGCCATTATGCCCGCGAACTGAATCTCGAAGGCGCAATCAACCCGAACACCGTTGCATAGTGCGGCAGGCGATCATCCATCCAGCGGCAGCTTCGGCTGCCGTTTTGAGTTTTTTGTGATTTTCAGGGTAGCAACCTGATTTGAACAACAGCAGGGGTAGACAATGTCCAACTGATTTTTAGCCTACTCCATTGCTGATTAGGTATTGTTCATCTGCTTGCTCATCAAAGAAGATTAATGACCATACCATTGGTTCATCTGTATATCGCACAGGCATGGATTCTGTGTAGTAGAACCCTGAGTCATCATAAATCTCCAAATAGTCATATCCGCGCACCAGTGTTGTGCCTTCCGTTTGAAACGCAATGCCAATGGTGGTATCCATCTCCACAGACTTGTGCTTTTTGATGTGGCCTTTCAATGTAGGGGACTTATAGACTCGATACACACGCAGCTTTTTGCGAGGTTCAAATTCTCTGCCAAGTGTCATCTGGCCTGCATTTGATAAAGCAAGTTCTTTGGATTTGTGAGCGTATCGCCAGATCACAAGCGCTGAACTCCTCGTACCTGTTTCAAGCATACGTCGAATGACTGCAATAAGAGACAAGCCACTGCCCTGCGCAACAGATTTCGCAGTTTGGAGCGAGAATGGAGCATCGGCAATAAACAGACTGAAAAACTGCATGGGCATAAGAATCTCAGCTGCACCTATCTCGCACCAGTTTTCTTTCTTGTCGATTAATTCTTGGACTTGATTCTCGGTCAGCCAGGGAGGATCAATGGCAAGGACCGCCGCAATCAGCATCTCGACCAGTTCGTGCGCCTTCGAGTATAGGCGAACCTGACTTCGATCAGAGGAATTGACGAGTATCTGAAAATCTTCGGTAACTGCCCCACGCTGTCCAGGCAATGGAAGCTCATAGACGCTGAGATCATATCGGTCAAAGACTTTATCCAGAACAATAGGGAATTTATAGGTATTCGATTCGAGCAGTAAATGGTGAGCATAAGCATTTACGAATTCGTTTAGATCGACAACGGCCTCAGGATTGTAGCTCTCAAGAAATTGGTATGCGGGGTTCTTTGTTGACACAAGACTACTCTTGATCTATTATTCCTTTAATAACATTATATAATAGTTTCCACTCCTCTTTAGTCTTTGGTCTTTGACCACGATAATTGATTCTGCTTAACATAATAATATCGCCAACTGGCAATCCCTTTTCATCCGCAAACTCCTTCAAACTCTCAGGAACAGCTGGCAAATCAGATGCTCCCATTAGTTCAGATACTGAAACGCCCAATGCTCCGGCAATGGCAAGTAACTTTTCTTGTGTAGGACTGCTTTCGCCTTTTTCAATCAGATGAAGGTAGCCGCGAGAAACTCCACTCCTTTGAGATAATTCGGTTAAAGACAATCGTGACTCTTCCCGCAGCTTGCGAATTTTTATGCCCACGTGTTGTGCTTTGTTCTCCGGCATGATACACCTCAATTCAGTTGTTCGTTCCAATCATCACAATATATAATACACAATTACGTCACATTTGTATCAATTTATGTTGACAATTTCCTAATTTTCCGCTAGATTAAGCTTCGGGTAGCACAACCGAATCTTGTCGGAGATGAGGGCGATAAATTGGTGACTGAATCAGGACTGCAATATGAAAGAACCAGACCCCAATTTCCCCCTTGTAGATGCTTCAAGCGCAAGGAGGTCGCAGTGAGAGATATTTGTATCTTTCAACGCAAGAGGTGTTGACGGTGGAGCCATCATTCGGCACTCCACCGTCTTTTTATGTTGGTCCGTAGAAAACGTTGTTTCGACGCTGACACGTCAAAACACACCTACAGATCATGTCCATTGTATCGAAAATCGAGGAAAGCCTCAAATAAGGCATCCTTTAACGCATCCAATCCAATCTATCAGGAGACTTCAATTCACATGGCAAACCGGCACCAGATTCACTGTATCAACAAGTCTGACCGTCAAAATCCTCATGAGCGCATCACACATGTCGGCGGGCGGAACACAGACGGAACAGCATGGAAACTCACCCAAGAGGCAGCCATTGCAGGTATCGATGAGCGCAAGTGGGAGTTCTACGTAATCAGAAATGGTCAGGAGGCAGATGTCATGGTAGCTGACAGTCGGTATGGTCACAGGTACTTGAAGACTCGAGCAGATGGCGAACAGCCAAATAATCTACTGAGTCTTCCTGAATGCGGATGAGGTAAGGAGCACTCCAATGGCTAAGACAGAAAAAGGCAAGAAAATCGTGCCAGTGACGCCCCACAAACGGAGAAAGCCGGGCGGCAAAAACAAGGTCGTTCCAGTCAGACCCCACCGCCGCTCGACGCCAGAGTGAGGCGAAAAAGGCAAGCCCTCAGATACAGGACTTGCCTTTTTTGTTGCAAACTTTCCCTGCCCGCGCATGTCCTCTGCGCCGCTGGTAGGGACGCAGGTGGAAGGGTTGGGGCGAGTAAACCTCGCCCCAGGAGTCCGATTTTCTATTTGGAGAGCTGGCCGCGCACCGCACCGGGCGGGTAGTCCGCGTTATGGACGTTGACGTAGTAGTTATCCGGGTGCTGGCGAATGGCCTTGATCAGGGCAGGATCGGCGCTGACACAGCCGCTGGAGGAACCGCTGGTCGGGGCAATCAGAGGCACCACGACGGGTCCAGGGACACCCGCAGGGGCGATGTGAATGTGCGCGGCAGTGGCCGGTGAGATGTGGTTTACCGTCAATTCAAAACACACTTCCCCGCGTCCCTGATTCAGGGTGATGACCGCCGTGCCCGAACCATCCGGGTCACCGGGCGGCACTTCGGCGGGGCCGGTGAGAGTCGCCGTAAGCCGACGTCCGCCATGATCGCCGATCCGCTCGGCACTGGCTGCCCCGACCACGACCATCAACAAGACGGACAGAATCAAAACGATCATCTTTTTCATAATATTCCTTCTCCCAATAACTACCGTTGCCTATGATTACGATAGGACTCCCGTAACTGGATTGGTCAACCAGGCAACCTCGGACAAGGGAACGATCTTCGCCAATACAAAAGCCGCCGGGGAGAGTGTCTCGTCGGCGGCTTTCCTTGCTGTGAGAATCAGACGTTCCTACCTGCGCACGACCTCCGCGCCGTTGGTGGGAACACAGATATAGATATTCGGCTGGACGTTCGTCGCTTCCCGGTAGCAGACTTCGACCCTACGGGAAAAATCCGCCGCCGCCTCAGCCCTTACCAGCGCCACCGCGCAGCCGCCGAAGCCTGCGCCGGTCATGCGCGCTCCATAGCAACCCCCTTGGCCCTGGGCACACTCGACCATCTGGTTGAGCGCCGCGGACGACACCTCGAAGTCATCGCGCAGGCTGGCATGGCTGGCGTTCATCAATTCGCCCAGTCTGGCCGCATCTCCGGCCTTCATCGCCTCGGCAGCGGCCAGCGTGCGATCGTTTTCGGTAATGATGTGGCGGGCGCGGCGGCGGGTCAGG